>JANQPS010001080.1 GCA_028285365.1 Thermoanaerobaculia bacterium
TCTCTTCGCTGCCGTCAGGGTAGAAGGCCACGTACTTGGCAGCTTTGCCACGCAGGTGCATGTGCGGGGTGTAGCCGAGCAGCAGCGAGTCGCGCTGAAAGACCGTCGACGTCGTGGCGCTGTAGTTGTCAGCACCGGCAGGAATCATGAAGTCCAGCTTTGCGAGTGGATCGTTGGCGACGATGTAGTCGGGCTTGTAGTCCGCGGGGTAGAACTTGAGCGCTGCGCTCGAGCGATCCCAGACGCCACTGCCAGGGCCAGCCTCTTTGTGGTAGTGCATCTGCCAGGCCACCTCGATTCCCGGAGTGATCAGGGTTCCGAAGCCATCGTTGTACACCGTCGGGTCGTTACCCGGCGCGATTCCACCAAAGGGAGCAGCGATGATGTGGTGAACCACCGGGCTACCCGGACGGAACTCCACTGCCTTCAGGTAGCGAGGCTCGGGGAGCATCTCTTCGGTGATGGTCATGCGGAACGTGATGTACTGGTCTTCGACATCGTCCTCGACGAAGTACTTTTGCCCCATGTCGATCACCAGGTCGGGCTCGCCAATCGACCAGCCCTCGTGAGCCGGCCACTCTTTTGACGGGGCTGCGTCAGCAGCGTCACCAGCTTTGGCTCCCGTCTTCGCCCAACGGACGAGCGTCTCGATGTCTTCTTCGGACATCGTGCGCTCATTGGCGAACACTCCAGCGTGCTCGGGCGATGCATGCCAGGGCGGCATCGTGCGGGCCTGTGCCTGTCGAGCGATCGACCGCGCCCACGGGCGAGTCGAGTCGTAGTCGGTAAACGACATGGGTGCGACCATGCCGCCGAGATTGGCGCCACCGGCCCGGTGGCAGACCTGACAGTTCGCTTCCAAGACGGGAAGCACGTCCTTGTAGAACGTCGGCACCGCAGCCGGCGTGTCTTTGGCCGGCGCCGCAAGCGCTGCACCTGAAGCAGCTATGGCGGCGATCAGAAGAATCAGGGTCATGTTCTTCATGCGTGGTCTCCTTTTAAGGGTGACGCCACGCTACCGCCGCACTTCCCCGAGCCGAAGCCGTGGAAAATACGTAGTCGGGGATCGATAAGGCATCTCGGGTCGAGTCCAGGTGGCTTCGGAGCATGAGCGTCGCCCGGGATCACGAAAGACTCCACGACCCGCGCCCGTCGCCCTAGGTACTCCGTGTGAGTGCGCAGCCGTCCGCGGCTGCAGGAACAGGAAACACGCTGAGCGAGGGGCTGCGGGCTCCAACGATCAACACCTCACTCGAAGTCGTGCTGTAGCCGAAAAACGGGTCTACCCCGTGTGAGTGCGCAGCCGTCTGCAGCTGCATGCACGGGAAACACGCTGAGCGAGGGGCTCTGGGCTCCGACGACCAACACCTCACTCGAAGTCGTGCAGTAACCGAAACGGGTCTACCCCGTGTGAGTGCGCAGCCGTCTGCGGCTGCATGCACGGGAAACACGCTGAGCGAGGGGCTGCGGACTCCGACCACCATCACCTCACTCGAAGTCGTGCTGTAACCGAAACGGGTCTACCCCGTACGAGTGCGCAGCCGTCTGCGGCTGCATGCACGGGAAACACGCTGAGCGAGGGGCTGCTATTCAGCAGCCCCGCAGCGAGGTCAGTCCCATGAGAGAGACGCGCCGGTCTGGTACTCGGTCACTCTCGTCTCGAAGAAGTTCTTCTCCTTGGCGAGATCGGTCGACTGCGACATCCACGGGAACGGATTCTCGCGGTTGTAGACCTTGGCGATCCCCAGCCGCTCCAGGCGCCGGTCGGCGATGTGCTCGACGTACTGGCTGAACTTCTCCGGGTTGATACCCAGCACACCTTCTGGACATGCGTCGTAGGCATAGGCCTGCTCCAGCTCCACGGCCCGCTTGACGAGATCGACGACCTCGTCCTGGAAGCTCTTCGACCAGATCCCGGGATTCTCGGCACAGATGGTCTTGATCAGGTCGCAGCCGAAGGCGAGATGGAGGCTCTCGTCCCGCATGATGTACTCGAATTGCTCACCGATCCCGATCATGCGGTTCTGGCGCCTTAGAGCGAGCATCATGGCGAAGCCCGCATAGAAGAAGACGCCTTCCATGATCACGTAGTAGCCCACGAGATCGCGCACGAAGCGACGGATGTTCTCTTCGCCATTGGTCGTGAAGTTCGGGTCGAAGACGGTCTTGGTGATCCCCACCACAAATTCGTCCTTCGCCCGAATCGACGGAATCGTCAGGTACATGTTGTAGATGTCGTCGGGATCGAGGCCCAGGGTGTCGCAACAGTAGATGAAGCAGTCGGTGTGGATGGCCTCTTCGAAGGCTTGCCGCAGCAGGTACTGGCGCGCCTCCGGATTGGTCACGTGGTTGTAGACCGCGAGGACGATGTTGTTGGCCGTGAGCGACTCGGCCGTCGAGAAGAAGCCGAGGTTCCACAAGATCAACCGCCGCTCCGTGTCCGAGAGAAACGTCGCCGACTTCCACTGCTCGACGTCTTTCTGCATCGAGATCTCTTCCGGTGTCCAGTTGTTGGCAACGCCGGACTTGTAGTACTCACGCGCCCACGGGTAGGTGATCGGGAGGATCTTGTTGGGATCGGTCTTGGAGCTGTTGATGATCACTGGCAGGCCTCACAGTCCGGGTCATCGATTCGACAGAGGTTCGCTTCGGGCTGCTTCGAGGGACTGACAGCTCGGTCGGGGGTCGGTTCGGTCGGGACGGCCGGTCTCTGCTCACTGCTGGTGGCTCGAGCCTCGGTCGCCTGCGCCGCACCAACCGCCACCGGGGTGGTCGTCTCCTGATACTCGCGTCGTTGGGTATAGCCGTACTTGGAGGCGTCGAGCGTCGACTTCTCCACCTGGGTCGCCGCGAGCGTCCTCAGGTAGTAGGTCGTCTTGAGCCCGGATCTCCACGCCGCCTGGTAGATCTCGCTCAGCATCTTCCCGGACGTCCCTTTCATGAAGACGTTGTGCGACTGGCTCTGATCGATCCACTTGCCTCGCGCTGCGGTGACGTCGATGCAGTGCAGCGGATCGACCTCGAACGCTTCGCGGTACTTGAGCCGGAGCTCCTCGGGGATCTCCTCGATCATCTGCACACTACCGTCGTAGTACTTGAGCCGATCGAGCATTTCTGGGCTCCAGAGCCCGAGACGCTTGAGATCGTCGATGAGGTAGCGATTGCAGACCGTGAACTCTCCGCTGATGTTCGCCTTGACGTAAATGTTCTTGTAGATCGGCTCGATGCAAGGAAAACAACCGCTGATGTTCGAGATGGTCGCGGTGGGAGCGATCGCCATGGTGTTCGAGTTGCGCATGCCGTGGGTCTCGATCGCGCGACGCACCTCACCCCAGTCGAGACGAGACACCCGAGAGACTTCGACGGGCAGACCACGTTCTTTCTCGAGGAGGTCGAGAGTGTCGAGCGGCAGCAGGCCACGATCCCACTTCGATTCCTGGTACGACTCGTAGGCTCCTCGCTCGGCAGCCAGGCCCGCTGATGCCAGGAGAGCCGCATGGCTGACGATCTCTCCGAGCTGATCGGCGACGTCGATCGCTCGAGGTGAGGCAAACGGCACGTCGAGCGCGTACAGAGCATCCTGGAAGCCCATCACCCCGAGACCGATCGGGCGGTGTCGAGCGTTGGACCGACGAGCTTCCTCGGTGGGATAGAAGTTGATGTCGATCACGTTGTCGAGCATCCGGATTGCCGTCGTAACGGTACGCCTGAGCTTGTCCTGGTCGATCTCTCCAGCGTGAATATGCTGCGCCAGGTTGACGGAGCCGAGGTTACATACCGCCGTCTCTTCGACAGACGTGTTGAGAGTGATCTCCGTGCACAGATTCGAGCTGTGGACCACGCCGGCGTGATCTTGCGGAGAACGCAAGTTGCAGGCGTCCTTGAACGTCACCCACGGGTGTCCGGTCTCGAACAGCATCGTGAGCATCTTGCGCCAGAGATCCAGAGCGTCTATTCGCTTGTAGATCTTCAGCTCACCGTTCTCGCCCGCCTCTTCGTACTGGACGTAGCGCTCCTCGAAGGCGCGTCCGTACAGGTCGTGCAAGTCCGGAGTCTCGTCAGGAGAGAAAAGACTCCAGTGCCCTTCTTCCTTGATTCGCTTCATGAACAGATCGGGAATCCAGTTCGCCGTGTTCATGTCGTGGGTGCGCCTGCGATCGTCGCCGGTGTTCTTGCGCAGATCGAGGAAGTCCTCGATGTCGTAGTGCCACGTCTCGAGGTAGGCGCAGGTGGCTCCCCGACGCTTGCCCGAGCGGTTGATCGCCATGGTCACGTCGTTGGCGATCTTGAGGAACGGCACGACTCCCTGGCTGTCGACATTGGTGCTCTTGATGTGCGAGCCCGTGGCTCGAATGGACGACCAGTCGTTGCCGATTCCGCCGGACCACTTGGAAAGTTGGGCGTTGTCGCCGAGGCACTTGAAGATGTGCTGGAGATCGTCCCCGACGGTGGTCAGGTAACACGAAGAGAGCTGCGGGTGGGCGGTGCCGGCGTGAAACAGCGTCGGCGTCGACGGCACGTAGTCGAGCCGTGACATCACGTCGTAGAACTCGAGAGCCCGCTCGTTGGGAGCGTCCTCCTCGATTGCGAGGCCCATGGCCACCCGCATCCAGAAGCCCTGCGGAACCTCCAGACAGCGTCCCTCTTCGTCCCGCAGGAGATATCGGTCGCCGAGGGTGTGAATTCCGAGATACTGGAAGAGGTCGTCGCGCTCGGGACGCAGGCTCTGGGTCATCAGATCGAGATCAAATCGCTGCATCCGTGAATCGAGTCGCCCGTGCGCGATTCCCTCGACGATCTGGCGCTTGAAAGCTTCGCGATAGAGGGCGTCTTCATCGCGGCCAGCCAACGACTCCCCTACGACGTCGCGCAGGATCATCATCCGCTGAAGGCGAGCAGCGAGCGTGCTGTAGTCGGGATCCAGCTCGATGAAAGCCGCCGCGGCCAGCACGAGCGCCTGCTGGACCTGCGCCGTCGCAACCCCGTCGTAGACGTTGTGAAGGACCTCACGCAGTAGGCGATCCGAGTCGACAGCGTCGAGGCCCTCCGCGCAGCGGCTCAACGCATCTTCGACCTTGCGCGCATTGAACAGGACCGAGCGACCGTCACGCTTGACTGCGGTGAGCTTGCCAAGTCGCACGTCTTCGATAGCGCGTTGCTTGGCCTCGTCTCGGACTTTCTGCCGGTCGGCTCGGTAGAGGATGTAGGCCTTGGCCGTTTCGTAGTGACCGGCCAGGACCAGGTGCTTCTCCACTACGTCCTGGATGTTCTCGACGTTGGGGTAGAAGTCCGTGAATCGACCCGAAATCTCGTCCACGATTGCCGAAACGAGTCCGTCACGTTCGACGGGAGAAAGGCCTCCGGTCGCCTCGATCGCCTTCTCGATGGCTACTCGAATCCTGTCGCGATCGAACGGCACGACCTCACCGGTGCGCTTGACCACCTTCACTGCTTGCTCTCCTTGTCTTCCACTTGTCTTCTTCGGTCCTGCGTCCAGAGAGGAGTGGCCTCGTCGGCGTCGTCCGAGGGAACCGGGGGGAGTCCCTCACGTCGCGTGCGATTTTGGCCCCGTTGCTGTCGTCCGCCGTGGCGGGCCTTGTGCTCTAAGTCGCTGCTGGCCAGGCCTTTAGGTCGGCCAAGCGTGTCGTCCGAGACTGCTGAATATCCTCTGGCGCAGAGGAGCAAAATACAACATCTAGGGGTGCGGGTCAACGCATAACACTAGATGAAGTAGGCCGATACGCATCTATCGATCCGCATAGAATGCCCTGAATTCGCCACCAAATCTCCCTTTTCGCTGGACCTTCAGAAAGTACGAGAATGACGTCTAGTACCGCCCCAGGCAGCCCCGAGTCCACCCCCAGCGAGCCCGCGGTGAGGGTGCGAGTCGCTCCCTCACCGACCGGCGACCCGCACGTGGGAACCGCTTATCAGGCGCTCTTCAACTACGCATTCGCTCGGCGTCACGGCGGTCGTTTCATCCTCCGGATCGAAGACACCGACCGTGAGCGGTCACGCCACGAATCCGAGCTGGCCATCCTCGAGAGTCTCCGCTGGCTCGGCCTGAGCTGGGACGAGGGACCGGACGTCGGCGGTCCTAGCGGTCCCTATCGACAGAGCGAGCGGCTCACGATCTATCAGGAGCACGTCGCACAGCTCCTGAACGCGGGACTCGCGTATCGCGACTTCTCGACCCGTGAGGAGCTGGCCGCTCTACGCGCCGCTCAGCGCGAATCCAAGGAGCAGACCAACTACGACCAGCGCTACCGCGACCTCGATCCCGGAGAATCTGCGCAGCGCGCAGAATCTGGCGAGTCTCACACCGTGCGTTTGCTCGTCCCCAACGATGGAGAGTGCGAGTGGCGTGACGAGCTGCGCGGCATCACGAGTCGCGAGTGGAGCCTGATCGACGACCAGATCCTGCTCAAATCCGACGGGTTCCCCACCTACCATCTCGCGAACGTCGTCGACGACCACCTGATGGGAGTGACCGACGTGATTCGCGGTGAGGAGTGGATGAACTCGGTTCCAAAACACATCCTGCTCTACCAGGGGTTCGGGTGGGAGCCGCCGCGCTTCCACCATCTCCCATTGCTGCGCAACAACGATCGCAGCAAGCTCTCCAAACGCAAGAACCCCACCTCGATCAACTACTACAGGCGCGCAGGCTTCCTTCCCGAAGCGCTCGTCAACTTCCTGGGACTCATGGGAGTCTCGCAGTCCGAGGGTGAGGAGAAGCTCGGGCTCGAGGACCTGATCGACGGTTTCGACCTCTCGAACATCTCCCTCGGTGGCCCGGTGTTCGACACGGAGAAGCTCCGTTGGCTCAATGCGCGCTACATTCGCGAAGAGCACGACCCCGCCGGTCTCGTGAAGCTGTTGCGCGATTGGGCCATGAGCGACGAGGCGCTCGAGCGCATCGCGCCACTCGCGCAGCCGCGACTCGAGACGCTCTCGGACTGGGGGGCACTCACAGTTCACTTCTTCGCCGACGACGTCCACCCGCAAGAGGGCGACCTCACCCTGAAGGGGCGCGAGGCCACGGAGCTCGCCGAGATCCTTCAGCTCGCGATCTGGCGCATCGAAGGGTTCGCGGCGCTCGACGCTGAGCGCGCTCGCGAGCTGCTCTCCGGCCTGGCGGAAGAGAACGATCTCAAGCTCCGCGATCTCACTCGACCGTTCTACGTGGCAATCTCCGGTAAACCCGCCTCCACTCCCCTGTTCGAAACCATGGAGATTCTGGGCTCGGACATGGTGCGGAGTCGGCTCAAGCGCGCTGTCGACCTTCTCGGCGGTCTCTCCAAGAAGAAGCTTAAGGCGCTCGAGAAGCGACACGCAGCGTCGAGAGCCTGAGGCAGTCGGGAGGCCACGACCACGCCAGCACGACGGCACCCCGTGCCGGAAGGAGCTACGACTTGTGCTTTTGCCGCTTCTTCTCGGCGCCCTGTTCTTTCTGCTGCCGCTGCTTGTCGATCTTGGCCCAACTGTCGCGGAGCGCCACAGCTCTATTGAAGACGGCCTTCTCCGGGGTCGAGTCCGGGTCTCTCATGAAGTAGCCGAGACGTTCGAACTGAACGGGTTCCTCGCCGGCCGACGCCAGGGCTGGCTCGATGCGACAGTTCTCACGAACCTCGAGTGCTTGCGGATTGATCGCGGCCTTCCAGTCCTCGAGCGTGTCCGGAAACGCTTCCAGAAACAGTCTGTCGTAGAGCCGGACCTCGGCGGGCAGCGAATGCTCGGCTGAAACCCAGTGCAGCGTCGCCTTGACTCGCCTGCCGTCGGGCGCCGAACCGCCCCGAGTTGCAGGGTCGTAGGTACACCGCAGCTCCGCCACTTCGCCGTTCTCGTCCAACAGAGCTTCCCGGCACGTGATCAGGTAGGCGTTGCGCAGACGCACTTCACGCCCGGGCGCCAGACGGAAGAACTTCTTCGGCGGGTCCATCATGAAATCCTCGCGCTCGATGTAGAGCACGCGCGAGAAGGGCACCTTGCGCTTTCCCGCACTTTCGTCTTCGGGATTGTTGACGAGATCCATCTCTTCGGTCTGGTCCTCGGGATAGTTCTCGATCACGACCTTCAGCGGGTCCAGCACTGCCATGTATCGACGGGCTCGCCGGTTGAGGTCCTCGCGCAGGCAGTGTTCGAGCTGGGCAATCTCGACCGTCGTCTTGCGTTTCGTGATCCCGCACCGGTGGCAGAAGTCACGAATGCTCTCAGGGGTGTATCCCCGGCGTCGATAGGCCGCGACGGTGGGCATGCGGGGGTCGTCCCACCCGTTGACGACTCCTTCCTCCACTAGCTCTCGGAGTCGCCGCTTCGACAACATCGTGTAGGAGAGGTTGAGTCGAGCGAACTCGATCTGCTTCGGCTGCTGCCCTTGCGGGAGCTCTTCGACCTCGTCGAGCGGAAGTTGATCGAGAAACCACTCGTAGAGCGGGCGATGATCCTCGAACTCGAGAGTACAGAGCGAGTGACTGATGCCCTCCAGAGCGTCGGACTGGCCGTGAGCCCAATCGTAGGTCGGATAAATGCACCACTCGTCGCCAGTTCGGTGGTGATGGGCGTGGCGGATCCGATACATGATCGGATCTCTGAGGTTCATGTTCCCGGAGGTCATGTCGATCTTCGCGCGTAGAGCATGCGCACCGTCTTCGAACTCGCCCGCTCGCATGCGCCGGAAGAGATCGAGGCTCTCGTCAACAGGACGGTTTCGATAGGGACTCTCTTTGCCCTCTTCGTGCCACGGGCCCCGCAGGTCACCGACCTCGTCAGCCGCGACGGAATCGACGTAGGCGACTCCGGACTCGATCATCTGCTCGGCCCATCGGTAGAGCTGCTCGAAGTAGTCGGACGCAAAAAACAGGCGATCCTCCCAGTCGAAGCCCAGCCATCGCACGTCTTCCTTGATCGCATTGACGTAGTCGACGCTCTCTCGCTCGGGGTTGGTGTCGTCGAACCGGAGGTTGCACGTCCCGCCAAACTCCTCGGCCACCCCGAAGTTGAGGCAGATCGCCTTGGCGTGCCCGATGTGCAGGAAGCCGTTGGGCTCCGGCGGGAAGCGTGTGCGTAGCCGCGCGCCCTGCTGACGAGCTTCGTGAATGTCGGCTCGGATGAAGTCGAGACCGACCTCACCAGACGGATCGCTTGCGAGCTCGTCGTCCCTGTTCTTGTCACTCATGCGGCGAGTTTCCTTCGAGTCAGATTCGTCGTCCAGCTCCCTTCGAGGAGCCGGTTGCAGTGGGCGGCCGTGGAGAGGACGTCGCCACGATGTCAACGCCCGCAGACGCATGCCATCCGATTGGGGACAATAGCCCAGATCGTCGGCACCCAAACAGACCGCCGACACCCCAGGTCCGCTTTGCTACTCTCGCCGCCCGACCACGTGCTGACGTCCACTCTCGATACGACACGTACCGCACGGCAACGAGGAGCCCTACATGGATCTCAACGACAGTCCCCAGCAAGAAGCCTTTCGTGCCGAATGCCGTTCCTGGATCGAAGCCAACGCTCCCCACCATCTGCGCGCCAAGCTCGAAGCATCGAGTTTTGGCCGTAGTGCCCTCGAGCCCGGCGAAGCCATCCGCGAAGCCAAGGCCTATCAGAAGAAGAAAGCAGACGCCGGGTGGGCATGCATCAACTGGCCAGAAGAGTACGGTGGCCGAGGCGCAACGCCCATCGAGCGCGTGATCTGGTCGCAGGAAGAAGGTGTCTACGGTCAGCTGAGCTTCTCCTTCATCATCGGACAAGGCATGTGCGCGCCAACCCTGATGGCCTACGCCACCGAAGACCAGAAGCGGAGGTATCTACCTCCTCTTGCGAGTGGCGAGGAGATCTGGTGTCAGCTCTTCAGCGAGCCGGTCGCTGGCTCTGATCTCGCCGGCATCCGGACCCGCGCCGAGCGAGACGGCGACGAGTGGGTCATCAACGGCCAGAAAGTCTGGACGTCCGGCGCGCATTACAGCGACTACGGGATCCTCGTCACGAGAAGCGACTTCAGCGTCCCCAAGCACAAGGGACTGACCTTCTTCTTCCTCGACATGAAGTCCCCCGGAATCGAGATCCGGCCCATCAAACAGGCTGCTGGAGAGTCCGCCTTCAACGAGGTCTATTTCACCAACGTGAGGATCCCGGACGCTCAGCGCCTCGGCGCCGTCGGTGATGGCTGGAACGTCTCGATCACCACGCTCATGAACGAGCGACTCGCCATCGGCGGCTCGATGCGCACGGGCTTCGAAGAGATCTTGGGACTCACTCAGATCGTGGAAACTGAAGACGGCCCGGCGATCGACGACCCAGCAATCCGGGGCAAGCTCGCCGACTGGTTCGTGCGATCGAACGGCCTTCGCTATATCTCGTACCGCATGCAGACGGCGCTGGCGAAGGGAGAGATGCCTGGGCCAGAGAACTCGATCGGCAAGGTCGTCGCCGGTAACACGATGCAGGAGATCGCGAGCCTCGGACTCGAGCTCTTCGACTCGGCTGGCGTTGCGCTCGAAGGAGCTGACCGAGACGTCGGGCGCGATCTCAGGGACAAGTTCCCTCCCATGCTGATGCGTTCTCTGGGTACTCGTATCGAAGGCGGCACCGACGAGATCTTGCTCAACATCATCGCCGAGCGCGTGCTTGGACTCCCGGGCGACATTCGCGTCGACCGCGACGTGCCATACAAGGACATTCCGACCGGCAGCTGAGGCGGCTCGAGCGTCGGCTCGGAGGGCGTTTCCGGAAACAGTAGCGGCGGACCCGCTCGCGGGTTCCGCTGGCTCGAGGATTGCCCCCCAAAGAAGAGCGCCATGGCTTTTCGGCCACCCGCGCCCGAAAGAATCGGCGGATTCCTAGAGCCACTAGCAATAGTTGCGTGCGCACCTGGCTATATGTTATGGTGCAGCCGTCCTTGGGAGGGTTCCGGTCACGATCGGGACATCCCCTCCTCCCAACCTGAAGGACCCCTCGGGCTCCGGCTAACCACCGAGAGCCCTTTTTTTGCCCGTGCAAGGCACTTTTTTTGCCCATGCAAGGCATCTGTGGGCATCGCGCTTGCCCGCTTCCGTGGGGCTCAGGCCGAGACGTAGCCGCCGTGTCGGTCGTTCCCACCCTGCCGATCATCCTTGTGGGACCGGTCCGCGCTCAGTCGCTCGACGACCGCAACTCGCTCTTGTAGCGAAGCGAGCAGGTAAAACGCCTCGAGGCGCCAGCGAATGGGGAGTGGTAGGCGCCATTGGCCCGCAAGAACGGCCGCAAGGGCTCGCGGCATATCGAGCATCTCGCGCCTCTGGCACAACAGATCTCGCATGCCGGGGCGGTAGAAGCGCAGGACGAAGCGGCGGAAGAATCGATAGCGTCGGCGCTGGATCTTCTCGTACTTCGCCAACAGACGCCGCAGTTGCTTCGGACCTTTGTGCAGCCCCTGACCGAGCGCCTCGG
>JANQPS010001087.1 GCA_028285365.1 Thermoanaerobaculia bacterium
TCTCTCAGCTACAGACCATTTGAAGTGGGATCTCATGGCTGACGTCGCTCTACTCTTCCCCCCTCTCGTCGAGTCCAACTTCGGGCAGTACTACCCCTCGACAGCGGTACTCGCCGGGTACCTTGAGGCGCAGGGAGTAACGACACGTCAAGTCGACCTCAACCTGGCATTCGCTTCCTACCTGCTCGAGGTTGAGCGGTTGTTGGCCTTCGCCGAAGGAAGGCTCCCGTCCGGTCAGCTTTCTCGATCGAGTATGCAGGCTGTCGCAGCTCGGTTGCTTCTGAAGAACCGACATCTGCTGATCGACCGGGAGGGGCGCCATGCGTTCAACGACGAGGAGTCGCCAGCGTTTCTCCTCAGCGCGCTAGTTCGCTCCTTACACATCGATCCTAGCATTGAAGCGATCGAGCGGTGGGCGGAGTTCGAAGCGAGCTCAGCCGCACTTTCTATCTACAACGACTTCTACCATAGGGAGATGTCGCTCAAGTCAATCGGTCAAGACGCAAAGGTGATCGGGATCTCTGTTCCCATGGGACCGCAGCTGGCGCCAGCACTCGCGCTAGCCCGCACTCTCCAGTCTGTTTCGAAACGTGCGATCGTTGTGCTGGGCGGTCCGGTCTTCAGCTTGATGGGCGAGGACAGGCTAAGCGGCCTGTTGTCAGCGCATCCGGAAGTTGCCGCGGTTGTCCGCTACGAGGGAGAGGCTCCCCTAGCGGCACTTGTGGAGAGAGTGCGTGAGGGGGAAGAGGGCTTCGCTGGCATTCCGGGTGTGAGTTGCAGAGGCCAAGGAGGCGAACCAGTGCATGAGCCTCCAAGGCCCGGCCCTCGCCTTGACGACCTACCGTTCGCCATCTACGACCGCGAGATTCTCGACCGAGTTCGCGATCCGGTGCTTGGGGTAGTGCAGTCACGCGGTTGCTACTGGGGCCGATGCTCCTACTGCGACTATGTGGAGCTCTACGGTGGAAGCCCTCGATTCCGTACCCGTACAGCTTCACGATTCGTCGACGAGATCGAGCACCTTGCGGGCCTCCACTCCGTGCGGCGATTCGCCGTGATCTCAGAGGCTCTGCCCCCGGGTTTCGCCCGGCGGATGAGCGACCTCCTTCTTGAGCGAGACCTGGGGGTTACTTGGTTCTCGTTCGCAATGGTGGATGCTGCCTTCTCCGAGGAATTGCTTCGACGTATGGCGAGAGCCGGCTGTGAACGGCTCGTGATCGGGATGGAGACGATGACAGATCGCGTGCTTCGGCTCGTGAAGAAGTCGGCATCTCGAGAAGACAACATCCGGTTTCTGCAACGCACTCATGGCGCTGGTGTTCCCGTTAGCGTAAACCTGATTCCCGACCTCCCGACTACCACGGAGCGCGACGCAATGTCCAGCCTTGAGGATGTCAAGGACCTCCGCGACTCAATCGATGAAATCTCCGTCTTCGACTTCGAAGCAACGAGATCCTCGGCTATCGGCCGAGCACCGGAACAGTTCGGGCTTCAGCTGGCCGACGAGGTAGATCCATCAGTTCGACGGCAATCCCAGTACCTGTCGAATCACCTGGCAGTCTTCGACAAAGGGATGACCGATGTGGAGCGAACCCGTGTACTGGAAGCATTCCACGACTTCGCTGAGGAGCACAACGCGAACGTCCGTTTGGGCAAGTCTAGCCACATAGCGCGCGAGGGGGTGGACGCTGATACTAGGCTGCAGCTGGCAGAGCAGTATATCGACCTCTCCGAACTAGAAGATGGTCTGATTTGCTACCACTGGATCACTCGAGTTCGGTTCCGGATACCTGCAGGGTGGGGCACGCTGCTCGAGCGGATCCGCGAGTTGCAGCCCCTCAGCCAGAACCAGCTAGCAACCCACATCCGTTCGGCTCAGGCGGCCGAGTTTCTTTGGACCGAACTCCTGCGCTTCGGCCTACTGATCCACAGCTCTGCGGTGTCTAGTGACCCAGGCTTGAGCGAAGTCCACGGCGGCTCGCAGCGCGAATAGTCGCGTTTGCGCTGCCCCAACCGAGGATGAGCTAACTTCGCAAGCTTTTGCGAAGTCGTCGCCGAGCTGCCTAAAGACTTCCTCGTCGAGCTCAATCTCGTCGTACTCCACCCACTGCCGTTTCTCGTTGACCAGAATCGGAGCGCCTTTTCGCACCGCAACTCCCCCGGGTGCTCGATACTCAGCGAGGTGGAACGCTGTGCAGGCCTCAAAGCCACAGCCAATAAGGAGCACCTTGGCTCCAAGGCGATAGAGCACCCCAAGGGGCGAGTTCTCGCCAAGCCCATGCCGCAGCGAGTGCCCCGAAAGGACGGTAGCAGCGAGCGGACCTAGACCGGAGAACGAGACCGTAGGGTGGTTGCTCCGCATGGCGCCGGGCCATTTCCTAAGGAGCTCGGCAACACGCCCGACACCGAGGGTAGGGGAGATCGCTACGTCGAACGCTGGGAGATGTTGGCGAACGGTAGACCACCACTCGGGTGGAACAGCCGGGTTGCCCCACTCGCTCGGGTCTGAAAGGCCCGCAGAGTGCGCAGGCATGATCAGCGTTCCTTCGCCGCCGATCGTATCAAGCAGAGCTTGTAGGGCCGCAACTTCGGCGCCGCAAACCCACCCGATTTTGCTAAGCGACACGTGACAGAGAACAAGGTCGCCCTTCTCAACACCTGCGTCGCGCAAGTTCTGCGCTATCGACTCTCGCGTTGTCGGCTCGGAGCTCAGCGATACTGCGGCCCGTTCACTCATCCGCTTAGGTGCTCGTCCAAGGCGTCGATTACAGTGATCATGGCTTCCTCTGGGTAGTCTGGTATACAAACTCGGAGCGTATCTTCGTCAGCGAGAGCATCGTGGTAGGCAGAGGTTGCAACAAAGTCGAAACCGAAGCTCTCGGCTTGGATTGCTGGAATGCCCGAGGCTAAGAGGGAGTCTGCTAGCGCAGCCGCTCGCTGCCTCATTTGGGCTCGGGTGTCACCCCGCCAGGGGACTGTCACGAACAGTCCATGGTGGTACGAGCGCACTCGCTGGCTCGCGCCCCCGGGACGCCGCTGAAGTGCTCGGTGCACGAATCGCGCGTTCTCCCTGATTCGCTCGAGTCGCCGCCTGTTGAGTTGATCGAACGAGGGGTGAAAGAGGAAAGGCGGAATAAAGAGGGGCGAGCCTCGGAGGCCCAGGCGCGACATGGCATCGCTAAACGCGCGGAGCCAATCTGTGACAGCAGCGAGCACCTCCCGAGGCGCTCGAGTAGGAACAAGGAACGCCACGGAGCCCAGCCGACCGAACTCAATCCCGAGCCCGTCTAGTTTCGTGTGGCTGCGAACCAGTACCATCGGAACTCGACGGTCCAGCGTTCCATCGACGGCATCTCGTAGGGTAGGGTGGCCCATTTCGTAGCAGGTGCTGTCCAGCACGACGATGCCCCGCGGCTCGATGTCCTTGAGTATCCCGTGTGCGATCGAGTCTTCGCTGCAGATCGAATCTACGAGTACAACAGGAGGATCCTTGCCGTGGGTGGTCGGTCTAGAGCGTAGCGCGGCTCGTAGATCCTCAGTGCTAGGGAAAGTGTGGATCCTGAGCCTTGGGGTGTACGTTCTGAGGAGATGTGCGGTCTCGAAGTAGCAGTCCTCTAGCGCGAAGACTTCCCGGCCCGCTCTGGAAACGTTGTTCAACGAGAGTAGTACAGCCGTGATTCCACTCATGCCGGAGTGCGAGAACGATAGCGATTGCAGCGCAGAGCCGGACTCGACCGGGGTGTAGAGCGGTGGGTAAGTGACCTCAAGGTCGAAGCGCTGGTAGCCGTACCGCAGCTCTATCCCGTTCGTGGGGAACATGGGCCTACCCGAGATGTTGGTCTCGGTGGCTTCGCCAACCGCGTCAACGTTCGCCGCGAGTAGCTGCTTCCGCAATCTGGCCTTGGAGTGGATGACGTCAGCTACGGTCCCCACGTCGGGAGCCTCACTGCCCTCGTTGGCGAACCCAGCGAGGAACCGTATCTCTTCGCTCTTCCGCTTCAGATAGCTA
>JANQPS010001094.1 GCA_028285365.1 Thermoanaerobaculia bacterium
CCCCGACGGTCGGCGTGCACTCCGCGAGACCAACACCATGCCGCAGTGGGCCGGCTCCTGCTGGTACTACCTCCGCTACATCGACGCGAGCAACGACGAAGCACCGTTCGACTCCGAGAAGGAGAACTACTGGATGCCCGTCGACCTGTACATTGGCGGCGTCGAGCACGCCGTGCTCCACCTGCTCTACGCCCGGTTCTGGCACAAGGTGCTCTATGACTGCGGTCTCGTCTCGACCAAGGAGCCGTTCCAGAAGCTCTTCAATCAGGGAATGATCCTGGCGTACTCGTACCAGGACGAGCGCGGCAAGTACTACTACCCGGACGACGTCGAGTGGCGCGGCGAGCAGGTCTTCAACGCTGACGGCGAGCCACTCAATGCGCGCATCGAGAAGATGTCCAAGTCCAAGCTCAACGTCGCCAACCCTGACGACATCATCGCCCAGTGGGGCGCCGACACGCTGAGACTGTTCGAACTGTTCATGGGCCCCCTGGACGCTCAGAAGCCTTGGCAGACCAAAGGCTGCGAGGGTGTCCACCGCTTCCTGCAACGCGTTTGGCGCCTGGTCGTCGACGAGGACAACGCAGCCCTCAATCCCAAACTGACCGACGTACCGCCCGAGCGCGACTCCGAGCTCAACCGGCTCCTGCACAAGACCATCAAAAAGGTCCAAGAAGACATCGACACGCTGCAGATGAACACGGCGATCTCGCAGATGATGATCTTCACCAACGCTGCGACCGCTGCAGAGACGCTGCCCCGATCCATCGTCGAAGACTTTCTCAAGGTCGTCTCGCCCTGGGCGCCTCATCTGGCCGAGGAGGCCTGGCAACGACTCGGCAACGAGAGTCTCGTCTGCCAAGAGTCATGGCCGGCCTACGACACAGATCTCGTGGTCGACGACACCATCAACATCGTCGTTCAGATCAACGGCAAGAAGCGCGATGTGCTTCAGGTTCCCCAGGACACCGACAAGGACGAGCTGGAGAGGCTGGCACTTGCGTCCGAGAAGGTTGGCGGACACCTCGACGGCAAGGAGCCGAGGAAGGTCGTCGTGGTTCCGAATCGGCTCGTCAACATCGTCGCCTGACGACGTCCAAGCCGGCCGGTCACACAGACTCAGCCTGAAACCGGTTCAGCGCCACTCGGCCAGGCGAGACTCATGGCGCGACCGCCAACGTCGACCCTGCACAGGTCTTCGGAAACGGTCTTGAGGACTTCGAAGCGCAGGTTCTGCGAGAGCTGGACCTCGCCGAGTCCTCGAACCGCGACGAACAGCCGTTCCGCCTCGTCGAGCCGGAGACCTTCACCGAGAACCAGGCCACGCTGCCCGCTCGCGCACTCCGCCTCCAGACGAAGCTCGCGTCCCGAGTCTTCGATCGGTTGCAAGCGAATGGCCGTGAGGGGGCTGACGGAGGCTTCGAGGTAGCTCTTGTCCCACCAACCGTCGTTGACCCGGTACTCGAAGAACCATCGGCCGAGCTCAGGCTCGAAACCGACGTGCTCGAGAAAGAAGTCGCGGGTTCTGGGGGCAACGGGCCCACCTTTCCACGTCCAGGCGCCATCATCGTCCACACGGATCATCTCGTAGCTGAATCGACTCAGGGCAACGTCCCAGTCCGTCCCCGCGGCGAGCGAGCGCGCCATCGGCGTCGGAAAGTAGAGGCCTTGCTCCACTGTGCTCGACTCTGCTTCCAACCGCTCGACGACCGCCAGCACGCCGTCGTCGTCCAGCGCCTCACAGTCATCCAGGTCTCGGAGCTCGCGCTCGACCAGCGGATTCAGGAAGTGGGATCGGTGACTGAAGAGGACATATATGGACTTCTCGGCCAGTCGGAGGGCGAGCTCGAGGATGCGTCCACGCCTCAAGGAGCCACCATCTCCTTGACCCTCGCCAAGCGCTCCAACGACGCCACCGCAGCCTTCTGGTCCGACATCAGACTGCGCACCAGAATCTCCTGGTAACCCGCGCGGTAGAGCTCCTCGAAACGAGCTGCGACTTCTTCGACCGACCCGATCACCAGGGCTCGGGGATCAAAGCCTCGATAGCCCTTCTCGACGACAGGTATCGACGTCGCCCGCGCCTCTTCGGAAGACTCCCCTACGTAGATGTCGCGCCTGATCACCGCCTTGCCCAGGCGGTGGTAGGCCGACTCGTGGTCGCGGTAGATCGCGAGGTGCTCGATCGCTGCCTCGTCCGTGAGATGTGGTGAGGCGATCCAGCCGTCGCCGAGCCTTGCCGCTCGGTCGATGGCCGGCAGGGCACTCGCACCGATCCAGATCTCCACCGGCTCCGGTGGAATTGGAGCCACTCGGGCGCCCTCGATGCGATAGCGACCGTCGTGATCCACGGTCTCGCCGGCAAACAACGACCTGATCACGGAAAGGCTCTCTTCGAAACGCGAGGGACGCTGTTTGATGGGTACGCCGAACGATCCGAACTGCCTGGCGCCGTCGCCCAGACCGACCTGCAACACGAATCGCCCCTCTGCGACCGCGGCGAGCGTCCCGACCTGTTCCGCAACCAGAACTGGATGCCAGAGCGGCAGTAGGAAAAGAGCTCCCGCCGTTCGGTTCCCCCACTCCGCCAAGAGCCGTCCGAGGATGGGGACGTTCTGATAGTACGGCTGCGGAACTCCGTGATGGTCGCCGACAAAGAGGCTATCGAGATCAGCGGCTCGAGCGGTCCTGACGCGCTCCAGCATGCGCAACGCTCCGAGTCGAGGGTCGTCCACGGCGTGATGACTGGTGACCGATATTCCGAGTCGTCTTGTCATGGACCTATGCTTCCTCTCTGCCTGCGGGGCCCGCAGCACACACCGGTCATCTCTCGATAGTCTTGTCGCCTGTCAGCTCTCGTTGCCTGTCGATCCCGACGGCGCGAGTGCGCAACACACACTTCCGGTTCTTCGAGACCATGAACGCTCAGTTCCAGCCGTACAACTCGCAGCCAGGCTTCGACGTCCAACCTCATTCTGAGGCCAAGCCACGATTCAGCCTAGCAAGGCGCGGCGCCTCGAAGAGGCGCTATCCTTCTCTCGAGACTGTTCTCGTGATGTCCGCGATTTGGCTCTGGACCTTGCCGGCCGTTGCCAGCTCCGTTCAGACGACATCCCAAACTCCTCCAGAGAGTCATCCGAGTCAGCTTTCGGAGTTGGAACGCACAGTGGATGTCTGCGACCTGGTGTCGGCACGCCAGCAGATGGAGCAGCTGCGAACGTCAGAAGGATCGTCCTTCGAGCTCCACTACGCCAACGGGCTTCTCGCTCTCGCAGAGGACCGTCTCGACGACGCGGTCGAGGCTCTGCAACTCGCCACGACACTCTCACCGAGCGCGGACCCCACACGCCTCTCGAGCCGCGCCTGGCAGCTACTCGGCGAAAGCCACGGGCGCAAGGCGCGCAAATCCGGATTGATGGCCCAGGCCGGCCTCGCCAAGAAAGCGAGAAGCGCTTTCGAGAAAGCCGTCGAGGTGGACCCCGAGAACCTCGACGTCAAGCGCCATCTCGTCGAGTTCTACACCCGCGCTCCAACCTTCATGGGTGGGGGCAAAGACAAGGCACAGCTTCTGATCACTCAGATCGAGGAGCGCGATCCTGCGCGCGGCGCCGAAGCTCTCGGTCTGCACCATCGATGGGCGGGCCGCGTCGATGAAGCGCTCGAAGCCTACGACCAGGCGCTCGCTCTTCGGGAGACCTGGGCCGTGCCGCACTTCGAAGCCGCAGTCGCACTTTCGGCCGAGTCGAGAGCAGAGGAAGCCTCGCGCCGGCTCGAAGAGGCTCTCGAGGCCGACCCCGGCCACAGGATGGCGCAGTTCGACCTCGGTTCACTCGCTGCCGCCAAACCCTCGGCTCTTCCGGAGACGACCCTCGTCAACGCAGCCAGTGCTCTCGAGAGCTACCTTTCCCAACCCGCCTGCGGCGAAGACCCTCCTCACAGCGAAGGACACTTCCTGCTAGCTCGCATCCTCGAGCACCAAGGCTCCATGGAAGCCGCAACACGAAACTACGAACGAGTGCTCGAGCTCGAGCCGGGACACAAGCCGGCCACCCGAGCCCTGCGGCGCCTCAAAGCAGCCCGCGACTAGCAGCCCGCGACTAGCAGCCCGCTCCCAACCCACTCCAAGGCCGAAATACAGCCCGCGACCAAAGGGAGCAGGGCGGACCACAAAGAACAAACTTCCCAACACCAAACTCCAAGGTCGAAACAGAGCACGCGACCAAAGGGAGCAGGGCGGCCAACAAAGAACAGACTCCCGACCCACCCAAAGCTCTAGGGTCGAAACAGAGCCCGCGACCGAAGGAAGCAGGGCGGACCACAAACGACAAGCTCCCCGACCCCCAAACTCCAAGGCCGAAACAGAGCCCGCGACCGAAGGGAGCAGGGCGGCCACAAACGACAAAGTCCCCGACCCACCCAAATCTCCAAAGTCCAAAAAGAGCCCGCGACCGAAGGGAGCATGGGCGGGGTAACTGGATCTCGAGCGATCTGCTATTCAGCAGATCAGCTCGAGATTTCCACAGGAGGTTTGCCTGTGGCGTTCGGCGATGGCAGAGTGATGACAACGTGCTCGACCGAGCTCAGACAGCCCAGCCCCTCACTCGGGGGCTCAAGCTGTCTCCAGCCCGCGGCACTCGGCAGATTCGCACGCTCGCCTCCCGGCTGAGCGTCCGCCTGGCCTGCAAAACGATCCACCGGCCCAACCCGGAGCTCCATCCATGAGCCAAAGCGGTTTCGTTCATCTGCACCTCCACACCGAGTACTCGCTGCTCGACGGCGGCAACCGCATGGGGCCCTTGATCGACAAGATCAAGGAACTCGGCATGGACGCCGTGGCCATGACCGATCACGGCAACCTCTACGGAGCCGTCGACTTCTACTCGAAGTGCAAGAAGGCAGAGATCAAGCCGATCCTGGGGATCGAGGCTTACGTTGCGCCTGACGTCAACACCGAGACCAGCGATCGACGACACAAAGAGACCCAGGGCGTGGCCGACGGCGGCTTCCATCTGGTCCTGCTTGCAGAGAATCTGACCGGCTGGCACAACCTGCTGAAACTGACCAGCGACTCGTACATCGAGGGCTTCTACTACAAGCCTCGAATGGACAAAGAGACTCTCACCGAGTGGAACGAGGGGTTGATCGCCATCAACGGCCACCTCGGCTCCTCGATCGCCTATCACCTGATGCAGTTGGAAAAGACGGGCGACGAGTCGCACTATCAGCGGGCGCGAGAGGAAGCCCTTTGGCACAAGAGTGTCTTCGTCGACTCGCCAGAAGGTGAGCCCCGCTTCTACCTCGAGCTCCAGCGGCACGACACCGAGGAACAACACGCGGTCAACGAGCACATGTTGCGGCTGGCCGAAGACCTCGGGCTCCCGCTCGTCTGCGACAACGATTCCCACTTTCTCAGAGCCGAAGACTGGGAGGCCCACGACACGCTGGTCTGCGTCTCGACCGGCAAACTACGCAGCGACGAGCGTAGGCTCAAGTATCCGAGAGAGCTCTACGTCAAGGGCCCGGAGCAGATGATCGATCTGTTCTCAGACGTACCGGAAGCTCTCGAGAACACTCGCAAGATTGCTGATCGATGCAACGTCGAGCTCGACTTCAGCGCCAACCACGCTCCTCTGGTCGGCATTGCCGAGCGCGAGCCGAACCCCGAGGCCGGCAGTGCCGATGCCCCAGAGGGGTCGACCGACTGGTTCAAGCGCTTCTGCTCGACCATCGAGCTCATTCCGCTCGACGAAAAGGCCCAGGCCGAAGGTGACCGCGCTGAGCGCGAACGGGTTTGCGACGAAGCCCTGAGGCGCTTGACCGAGGCCGGACTCGTCTGGCGCTATGGCAAAGACGGCATCACGGATGCCCACCGGGCACGCCTCGAGCGCGAGCTCAAGGTGCTCTCCGACAAGATGATCAGCGCCTACTTCCTGATCGTCTGGGACTTCGTGTCCGAGGCTCGCAAGCGTGGTATCCCGGCGATGGCCCGAGGCTCGGGCGTGGGCACGATGGTGGGCTACTGCATCGGCCTCTCCAACGCCTGTCCGGTCAAGTACGGGCTGCTCTTCGAACGTTTCACGGATCCCGACCGCAGCGAATACCCCGACATCGATATCGATCTCTGTCAGGACGGTCGGGCCGAGATCCTCGACTACGTGCGGGAGAAGTACGGCTACGTCGCGCAGATCATCACGTTTGGAACCATGAAGGCCCGAGCCGCGATCAGGGACGTGGGCCGTGTTCTCGATCTGCCACTTCCGGACGTCGACAAGATCTGCAAGCTGATCGGCGACCAGCTCGGTATCACCCTCGCGGACGCGCTCGAGCGCGAGCCCGAGCTCAAGTCGATGATCCGGGAGAATCCGCACGTTCAAGAAGTAGTGGACATCGCCCAGTCTCTCGAAGGCATCGTCCGTCACAGCGGTGTGCACGCCGCAGGAGTCGTGCTCGCGACCGAGCCCCTCGAGAACCTGGTACCTCTCGCGTTGGCCAAGTCGAACGACAAGGGATCCCAGAAGAAGGGCAAGAACGGCAACGGCAGCAGCAAAGACGCCGGCGAACGCAACGTCCTGGTCACTCAGTGGGACGGCCCGACCGTCGAGAAGATGGGTCTTCTCAAGATGGACTTTCTCGGGCTCAAGACGTTGTCGGTGCTCGAGCGCGCCAGGCAGCTCGTCATGGAGTCGTTCGACTCCGAGACGATCCGAGCGAGCGTCGAGCCACTGCCTACACCAGGCCAAGACGGCGACCAGAGCGAGAGCACAACTGTCGGGCCGTCGTCCTGGGATCCGCTCGACCTCGACCGTATCGACTTCACCGATCAGAACGTCCTCGACCTCTACCGACGGGGTGAGACGATCGGCACGTTCCAGTTCGAGTCGGACGGCATGCGCAACCTGCTGCTCAAAATGAAGCCCGATCGTCTCGAGGATCTGGTGGCTGCCAACGCGCTGTTCAGACCAGGCCCCATGGCCCTCATCGATGACTACTGCGACCGCAAGCACGAGCGACAGGCCGTGCCGTCGGTGCACGAGATCGTCGACGGCTTCACAGCCGACACCTACGGCATCATGGTGTATCAGGAGCAGGTCATGCAGATCGCCCACGAGCTGGGCGACATCGCGCTGCGTGAGGCCTACTCGCTGATCAAGGCGATCAGCAAGAAGAAGCACGATGTGATCAACGCCGAGCGTGCACGCTTCATCCAGGGAGCTCTCGACAAAGGGCTTGCAAGGCGCAACGCCGAGCAGCTCTTCGAGCTGATCCTGCGCTTCGCCGGCTACGGCTTCAACAAGTCGCACTCGGTCGGCTACTCGATCCTGGCCTTTCAGACCGCCTACCTGAAGACCTATTTTCCGGTTCAGTTCATGGCAGCGGTGCTCACCTACGAGGCCGACAACACCGAAAAGCTCGCTCTCTACCTGGACGAGTGCAAGCGAGTCCAACTCCCCGATGGACGTCGCGGCGTCGAGGTCTTCCCACCCGACATCAACCTGTCGAGGATCCGCTTCCAGGTGGTCTTCGACGACGACGAGACTCCGACTGCAGCCGGGGGTCACATCCGATTTGGCCTCAGTGCCGTCAAGGGAGTCGGCCTCAAGGCCGTCGAGGCCATCCTGGAAACCCGCGACCAAGACGGACCTTTCGCCAGCCTGTGGGAGTTCTGCGAGCGCGTGTCACTGCAGGCCGTCAACAAGTCGACGATCGAATCGCTCGTCAAGGCGGGTGCCTTCGACTCGCTCCACGGCCTCGAGCAGCGGGCCGCGATGCTCCAGGCAGTCGAGTCGGCCATCAAGTCTGGCCAGCGAGCTCAGGCCGATCGCGAAAGCGGCCAGAGCAGTCTCTTCGGAGGAGCCGACGACGACACCGCGGACCAACCGGAACAGCGGCTACCGGATGCTGTGCCGTTCGAGACTCTCGAGATGCTCAAGCTCGAGAAAGAGGCTCTGGGCTTTTTTGCCAGCCAGCACCCACTCGATGTTCATCGCGGCGTGATCGAAAGGCTCACCAACGCCTCGACCGAAGACATCCGCTCCCTCGACGCAGACATGGAGGTGGTCATCGGAGCCATGATCTCGACGCGGCGATTCGTACGCACCCGCAAGGGTCGCAATCCTGGTCAGAAGATGTGCATGCTGACCCTCGAGGACTTTGTCGGCAAGATCGAAGCCGTGATCTGGGCAGACACCTTCGCCGAAGTGGAACCGTTGATCGAAGAGGACGCCATCCTGTTCTTCAAGGCGAAAGTGGATCGCCGGCGCGAAGAGCCGAGTCTGATCGTCAACCACGTGATCCCACTGGCCCAGGCGCCTCAGAAACTCGCCAAGCGACTCTGCATCGTCCTCGACGGGGGTGCCGAGCGGCTCGATTCGGAGCTCGAACGGCTCAAAGACGTGCTCCGAGCCGAGCGCAAGAAGATCAACGGCACGGCAGCAGAAGTGGTGTTCGAGATTCGCCTGGCGGATCGCGTCGTTCGCACGACTCCGACGAGCTTTCGCGTACCGCTCCACCCTGGTCTGACGCGGCGCATCGACAAGACCCTCGGGTCGTGCGGCCATTGCGAGCTCGAGGGCCCGGGGGAACCGACCCTGGCGCCGCCCGAGCCCAAGCGCTGGGCGGCCGCCGCCAGCTAGCTGAGCTCGCGACGGCGGCCGCTCGCGGGACGCAGGGATCCGTCTTGACTGTATCGGTGTATTACATCTATAATACAGTTATGGGATGGATCGACATCGAACCATCGAGCGCCTCGCCAATCTGGAAGCAGATCGAGGACCAGGTGCGGCTGCGGCTCCACAGCGGCCAACTCCAGCCTGGCTCTCCGGTTCCGTCCGTGCGTGAGCTCGCCAGGCAACTGACCGTCAATCCGGCCACCGTCTCCAAGGCGTACCGCAGGCTCGTCGACCACGGCTTCCTCGAAGTCCGACGAGGAGAGGGCACGTTCGTCTCCTTGTCACCACCTTCGCCGCCAGACGTTGCCAGAGAGAGGGAGCTGGAAACGGCGGCCAACCAGTACGCGGCTACCGGACGCACACTCGGCGCCACGCTCACTGATGCCACCGAAGCGCTGAGCCGCTGCTGGGGCGAGATCGATGGCCATCAGGCCGAAACGGAACCACTGGCGAGCGCAGCCACTGGGAGGCAACCCAAATGATCCCAAAGTCGAGCAAACCTCTGGCCCAAGCGAGTGTCAGTCCGACACCGGACCAGCCAGTCATCAGTGTTCGAGGACTGCGAAGAGACTTTCGCAGAAAGCGCGTGCTCGAGGGCGTCGACCTCCAAGTTGCTGAAGGCAGCGTCTACGCCCTGCTGGGGCGCAACGGTGTCGGCAAGTCCACGCTCAGTCGCTGCCTCCTGGGTTTGCTCCCCTATGACCAGGGAGACGTTCGGATACTCGGCCGGTGTCCCTGGAAGGAACGACGCGAGCTCATGCACGACGTCGCCTTCGCTCTCGAAACCCCCAACGTGCCGCCGAGCATGCCCGTAGGACGTCTGCTCGACCTCAATCGGCGCCTGCGCAGCAGCTTCGACGAGGCCGGCTGCACCGAGAGGCTCGAGACTTGGGAAGTCGATCGCAAGAGGCGTTTCGGATCCCTCTCCCGGGGCCAGCAAACCCGTCTCTGCCTGCAGATCGCACTCTCTCAGAAGCCCCAGCTCTTGATCCTCGACGACCCCACCATCGGACTCGACCCGCTGGCGAGACGTGAGGTCTACTCCGATCTCGTCGAAGCCCTGGCATCGAGTCGTCTGACCATTCTGCTCACCAGCCACGACACCCTGGCGATCGAGAGCCTCGCCACGCATGTCGGCCTCCTGCAAGACGGCCAGCTGACCGTGGACGAGCCGCTCGAAGCCCTCAAGGAGAGATTCAGGCGCCTGAGGTCTTGCGGACCACGGGGCGAATGGCCGGCGCCCACGCCTCCCCCACAGCCGATCTACGCCGAAACACGCTCCGGCTGGGGCTGCGAGTGGATCACCGGCGGCTACGCGGCGAACCTGAATCTGCCTCCTTCTCTCGAAGTCGACGAGTTGTCTCTCGAGGAGATCTTTGCTGCCCTCCATGCTCCTGGAGATGCTCCTCAGATCGCGCAGCCCACGCTCACGGCGGCCCACGTCGCCTGAGTCAGATCGACGCCACGTCACTGGTCTCTTCCTGGTCTCTTCCCGAACCTCAATCGCACCGTGCTCTCTCTTCTGCCTCGTCAGTCTCTTCTGCCTCTTCTGCCTCGTTCTCTCGACGTCCAGGAGCCGACATGAAAGCCGTCATCGAGATCGTTCGACACGAGCTCATCTCCCACCGCAACGTCGTCATCGCAGCCGCTGCCGTGGGCGTTCTGACGCCCCTGATGGTCATCTGGGAACGTGATCATCCCCAGGTCCTGGCACTGACCCTCGGCACCGCGTTTGGCCTCTGCACGGCGGTTTTCCTCGGGAGCTCTTCGCTCCTACGCGAGCAGCGCGCTGACACCTTGAGCCTGTACCTCGGTCTCCCGACCAGCGAAGGTAGCGTCTGGTGGGGAAAACTCCTCGGCAGCGTCACGGTGGCGATGGCAGGTCAGGCCTTGGCCGCTCTACCCGCTCTCGTCCTGTTTGCGGGCCGACTCCACGTGACCACCGATCTCAACCGCGCCTACGGCGTCGCATTCCTGATCCTCCTGCCACTCGCGGCCCTTGCACACTTCGTCGCGACCTCGCTGCGCGCCGAGCCGGACCTTCTCGTCCTCGACCTCGGCGCGCTCGTGGTCCTCGGCGGCGTCTTCCTTCTCGGTCACACCTGGCTCTTCCAGGTCACCGCGACAGGTGCCATGGCGCTGCTCGGGACCGGCGTCGCCACCGTTCTCTGCGTGGCGACACTCGTCGGCGGGCACTATCAGCTCAAGCGTGGTCGCTGCGACCTCAGGCAAGGTCGTGCGGCGCTCTCGAGAGCAGTCTGGGTCCCCGTCTTCGTCGCAGCACTCCTCGCGTTGGGCGCAGCTCGTTGGACGAGCGACCTCAGGCCCGGGACCACCAGCCATCAGTTCAGTCTCAACGCGAGCAAGACCAGTCCCTGGATCAGCTACGGGGGCCTGGTCATGGGCGAGACGTCGCTGCGCACCGGAGCGCGCGCCGGATTCCTCCACAACGTCGAGACCGGCGAATGGCATCGCCTTCCGCGCCAGTGGAAAGACGTCGCCACCTGTGACGACGGGAAGTCGGCCGTCCGGCTGCAGGAAGACCAGACAGGGCTCCGCCTCGTCACCTTCGATCTCTCCAGTCTCGACGAGATACACGACGTCGCCTGGCCCTGGCACGAACCTCTGCAGAGGAGCTGGGCTGGACTCTCTCCAGATTGCGCCCTCGCAGCGGTCGTCAGCGTCCTCTGGGCGGGACCGGAAGGGCCGTACAAGGAAGGTCGGATCCTCGTCGTAGAAACCGCAACCGGAGACGTTCGCTTCGACTCTCCGCTCGGCGACGAGTTGTTCGTCGGCGGAGGGCGCGATGCGCTCTTCGCCGAGTTCGACGCGACGTGGTTGTCTGCAAGTCGCCTGCGGATCTTCGCGACCTCCGCATCCCGCTATCAGGTGCTCGACGTCGAGACGGCCCGCCGAGCCGCCACTGCGAGCTCAGCCTTTGTGGCACCCACACCCCCCGGGCTGGGCCTCAAGCGCGCGATCCGTAATCGTGACGAGACCAGGCACCTGCTCCACTCGGTGTCCGACCAACGCTCCCATCTCACCCTGGTCGACGAAAACGGCGCGTCTCTCTGGACCCACGATCTGGACGACGGGGCGCGCTCGCGACTCGCGCTCCTCGGAGAAGACGTCGTCATCTCCCAAAGAACCTCAGCGGACTCCTCGACCATCTTCCTGCTTCGGGACGGAGGCTTCGTCCGCAAGTGGCCCGTCGACTACGACCGGGTCTTTCTCGGCAGCGCAACCCCGCAGGGAGGTCTCCTGCTGCTAGCAGCGGAGAGCGGTGCTGACATCGGGAGCCGATCAGGAGTCTTCCACCTCGACCCAGAGAGCAGCGAGCTCGAGCAACTCGACACCCCGAGTTTGCCCTCCTGGCCTGTTCTCAGACCGCATCCGGACTACACCTCCGGGCCCTCACGGCAGACTCAAGCCGACGAAACCAGCGGTCGACTCTGGCGTCATGTCGGCAAGCTCTGGACCTTCGATCCGGAAACACCGACCGCTCGCCAGGTCATCTAGCACGTAGCGGAGCGCTGAGTGAGGCGAACCGCAACACACCTTCTGAGCAGCCATCCACAAACACTCTCCGAAGAGGACCTTCTCATGCCCGCCACAGCATCCAGACGTTCATCTCCAGTGACCTTCGCGAACAGCGTCGCCTCGGCATCGCTCGAACGCCTCGGTCCGACCGTCGCCGCGCTCACCCTCCTCCTCATGGGTTTCGCCGCCAACGCGAGAGCCCAGACAGCCACCGAAGTCGAGTCTCTTCGGCAGACCGTGACCACGGTCCGCGAGGTGGGAGTCGCCATGTTCCGCTGGAGCGAAGACAACGCGGGCGGTATCGCGGAGATGGCCGAGTCGACTCGAGTCGATCTCGCGAGCATCGAGACGATCTCGGCAGATGAGCTGGCAGAGCTCATCGTCCCGCGCTACATCGACGAGCTGCCGCGCACCGATTCCTGGAGCCGCAACCTCGAGTTTCGTATGACTCGCTCTGAGACCGGACCAGCCCAACTGGCAGTCAGGAGTGGCGGACTCGACGGCCAGCTCGAGTCCACGGACTACGTGATCGGTCCGTTCTCGTCCGCGGATGCGGGCGAGGGTCACGACATCGTGTGGATCAATGGCTACTTCGTTCGCTGGCCGAAGGCCGACGGCTAGTCCCGCCAGGCCCGCGTCACTGGGCCGGGACCCGAGTCTCTCCGGAGCCGGCTGAGTTCTCACTCGAGCTCAGCTCGAGCAGTTGGGGCGCGTGGCGAGGTCGTGCTAGCTTGAGCACGCCGGTCGCGCCCCTCAGCGAGCTTGCCGGTCAGCCATGGCAGAGCAGCTCCCGTCCATCGATCTCGACGATCCACCCGAGCAGAAGTCCAGTCCGGCCCGAACTCCGGCTTCCGGACCTCAGCCAGGTGACGTCACCCCGTCGCCGCTGCGCATCGCGACCAGGCGCCGCACGCCCTGGGCGCGTCGCATTCTGTTGACTCTCGTCGGTATCCTCACGATCGCCGCGGTGACGAGCCCCTGGTCCCTGCCGGCGATCGGCGGCTGGTTGATCGTCGAAGATCCTCTGGCTCCATCCGACGTCATCTTCGTGCACGGTGGTCACCTGCCGTTCCGCGCCATCGAAGGAGCCAAGATCTTCGAGAGTGGCGTTGCGCGGGAGGTCTGGCTGCTGCCGGTTGCTGCCAACGCCGAGCGACGGGCCCTCGAGGAGCTCGGCATCTTCAGGCGGCCAGGTCACCACTGGCAACGCCAGGTGCTCGAAAGACTCGGCGTTCCGGCGAGTGCGATCAAGGTTCTGGACACGGAGGTCCTCAACACCCGGGACGAGGTCGAGGCCGTAGCCGACGAACTGGTCGCCCGCGACCTCGACTCGGTGATCCTCGTCACGTCCAAGCAACACTCCCGACGGGTCAAGAGCCTCTGGGACCGCTCCACTCCCGAGACCCTGACCGCCCGCGTACGCTGGTCTCGCAGTGATCCTTTTGATCCGGAGAGCTGGTGGAAGAACACCGAAGACGGATCGGCGGTCATCCACGAGTTGGCCGGCTTGGTCGACACTTGGTTGGGTGGTCTGTTGCGACCCGAAAGAGCAGGAGACGAGGCTCCGGGCCCTTCACTGCCACAGACGACCCTGCCCAGCGACTCCTGAACGTTGGCACGACGACTCCACTCCCTTCGGCCCTGCTCTCGGCGTGAGTGACTCCCAATCGACCCTGCGCGACCTGATCGAGCACGGCGGCCGCCTAACCAGCGACGAGCTCGTCTTCCGATTCGAGCCAGTGCTGGTGTGTCTGGCAGAGCTCCATGCGCGAGGTCTCGCCTACGGCGCCGTTTCGTCTGACACTCTGATCTTCGGTTCCGACGAGACTCTACGACTTGCATCCTCCACACCACATCCCACGGCCACACCACAGGACGACGTGCTGGCGATGGGCACCGTCCTCTACGAGGCACTGACCGGTCGGCCGCCGTTCCCTGCACCGACCGAAGACACTGGCGCTGGAACTGTCGTGCCGCCTCGTACACCCGCGCTTCCGGCGCTCGAGCGTCGTTACCCTTCCGCTCTCCGAACCGTAGTGTCTCGAGCTCAGTCCCCCTTGCCCTCGAGACACCCCGACGCCCAAGCACTCCTGGCCGACCTCCGAGTCGCTCTCGGTGCCGGACCCGATCCGACGGAGTCCAACTCTCGAGCCGGCTTCTCACGACGCTGGCAGCTACGCGAACGTGCCGTTCCGGCACTGGCAGTGTGTGGGGTGGCTGTCGCGCTCGTTCTGGGATTCGCGACACTACGCCGATCGCCAGACGCGGTCTGGCTGGAGGGTCAAGTCCTTCCGCAACTGCAGGACCACATTGAGAGCGGCAACCTGCACGAGGCGACTCGGCTCTACGAGACCGCCGCGAACCGGATGCCGGAATCCGTTCAGCTTGAAGCCCTCGCACCGGCGATCTTCGCATCGGTCCGAGTGATCAGCCGGCCAGCAGGAGCGGTGCTGGACACCCGCAGAGTCGCCGACCAGCAGGGCTGGACAACCCTCGGTGAGACTCCCCTGACCACTCGGCTCCCGCGTGTGGAGCTCGTGCTCCGCTTTCAGCTCGGTGGGCACGAGACCGTCGAGCGGACGCTCACGGAGCACATTCGCCCCGGCGGGTCGTCAGAGCCGCTCGAGGTGGAAGTCGAGCTCTCGCGGCTCCCCTAGTCGAGCTCGCGGACCGCGCGCACCGCGGTCTCCAGGACCAGTTCGATCATCTGATCGAACGTCGTGGCCCGCTCGTCGGCACTCAGCTCTTCACCACGGGTGATGTGATCGCTGACGGTGCACATGCCCATGACCTGCGCGCCGAATTCCGCTGCCAGGCCGTAGATGCCGGCAAGCTCCATCTCGACTCCCAGAATGTTGAGCTTCTCCATCGCCTGGAAGACCTCCGCATCCGGGCTGTAGAAGAGGTCTGTGCTGAAGACGTTCCCGACGTGAACCGGGGACCCCGCACCCCGCGCCGTCTCGACGGCCAGACGCACCAGGTCGAAGTCGGCCAACGCGGCGAAGTCGTAGCCGCGAAAACGAATGCGGTTGACCACGGAGTCGGTCGACGCGCCGCTGGCGATGAGGATGTCGCGGAGGGCGATGTCGTCGCTGACGGCCCCACAGCTTCCCGCTCTGAGGATCCGCCTGACGCCGTAGTCCTTGATCAGCTCGGTGCAGTAGATGGACGCCGAGGGTATCCCCATACCGTGCGCCATCACGGAAAGCTCGACTCCGTCGCGCATGCCGGTGAAGCCCCACATGTTGCGAACATCGGTCACCAGACGCGCATCGTCGAGGAAGTTCTCGGCAATGTAGCGAGCCCGTAGCGGGTCCCCCGGCATGATCACCGTCGAGGCGAAGTCCCCGGGTGCGGCCGACATGTGTTTGGTCGCCATCTTGATCCCTCTCGGAAGTAGGCGTTGGGTTGATGCGTCGCCCGGGTGGATAGCCCCGAGCTCAGGTCTCGCTTCGGGGTGCTGTCCTCTGGAGGGCCTACGCGGTGTCGGGAGCCTGCCCAGGCACGCTAGCGACCCGTGTCCAGGGCGCCAGTCAGCTCGCCGCTGTCACGTCAGCGTTAGTTCCGGCCCAGCTGCAACAACTCGCGAGGATAGCTGGTCAGCACCTCGACTCCGTCC
>JANQPS010001143.1 GCA_028285365.1 Thermoanaerobaculia bacterium
CATGATCGTTGTCAGCGTTCGAAAGGCGGATCGTGCCCAAAGAGACCGACTTCAGCCGATCACCGGCGACGTGATCGAGCAAGTAGAGTCAGCCCGCAGATACCGACGATCAGTGACAGAGGTTGTCCAGGCTCGGGTACAGTTGTGATCGCTTCCAGCGCGATCGCGGTCGTGTAGGCATCTCCGCTCCAGTCTCCCAAAGCGCCCTGCGATGCCAGCAGAGCCGAGTGGCCGAGCAACTCCTGAGAAGCAGCCCCGGCATCAGCGAACGCAAGCTTTGCGAGTGCAGTCTCGGCGATCGTTGGGCTGCCGGCATCGTGACCCGCAAGCCCGCTGGGCAGCTGGCGCGCGTCAAGGTAAGCAACGGCAGATGCAAGACTGTTGGCGGTTTCGTAAGGCCCCGCCAACCGCGCAAGAACACGCGTCGCGACAGCCGTAGCATGGAACGTGCTCACCCTGCCGGGTTCCAGACCGAAGCCCCCATCGACGTTCTGACACGACATCAGGAAGTCGATCGCCTCAGCTATCGACATGGTGTCGATCGTTGGATTCTGCCAGCTGGCTATGAGCCATACGTTCGCGCCCGCCGACGAGTCGATGCGGATCCAGTTCTCCCCTGGAGTGAACGGCACGCCCGCATCCGGATAGTCGATGTAGATTCCCCCGGCACTCAGTGCGAATGCTGGATCTGATAGGAGCGGCTGTGCCCCTTCCTTGAGGCGGATCTCGATCTGACCTGATAGGGTGACAATCGTCAGACGAACTCTGGTGGCAGTTGCTGGGACGTCGAACGAGAGATACGTAGGCATGCCAGCTGCCACCGAGAGGCTTCGGCGTTCGAGGCCGCCAACGAGATCGCGTGAATCCAGCGCTTGCAGCGCGAGGCTGGTATCGATCGCATCACTCGAGTAGCCAGAAGCGGTGCCCCATCCACCACCGGTGTGCGACGGATCGAAGATCGCGCCCTGCAGCGGCTCTCGGTCCGCCAGGAGTTGCGTGATGTCGACGGCTACACTCATGCCAGCATCGCCGAGCGCGCGCACACGGCGGGCGAGAGCGTCTGTGCTGCGTGGCTCCTCGGAAGACAGCCAGCTCGTCCCACTAGTGAACTCGACGCCATTGCTCGCGTTGGCCGAAACTAGGGACTGAATCACCGCCGTTGTATCCCGAGCTTCGGCGGTAGGTTTGCCGGCCGAAAACCAGATCTCTCCCCAACTGCCGCCTGGATTCTGATTGGACTTCAACCAGTTAGCAGCGTCGGTTGCTCCAGCAAGTGCGACAGCGGGAAAAGCTATGAGCAGCATGGCTAGTGCGGGGGCTACTCGCATCGCTCACCCTCCTACGATCGGGGCGGGAATCACATAGAGATCGACCGGGCCCATTCGGACTTGCTGCCTCAGGAACGCGATCATCGTTTCATCCGGAGACCACACCGGAACCTGATCGCGCGCTCCGGTTGTGAGCCTGAGTCGTTCGCCGGTTGCGGGGTCGAGGATCTCGATTCCAACGCCGTCGACTGCCACAACGACTCTTCCCGACTTCGAAGCAACGTCGAAGCCTGTCACCTTCGAGGAGAAGTCCCACTCCGACACGTGCGCACTCGATCGATCGACCTCGTGCAACCGATGGTCCTCCGTGCGGTCTCGGTGCAGGGCAAGCGGCAGGATCCACACATGGCCATTTGGGGCGCTCCGGTACAAGCGGGCAGGACCATAACTCTCAGTCACTTCCCGACCGGGGTCTGAAGGAACTCGGCTTACCTCCAGTCCTCGCTGTACGAGAATCTCCTCGCCATCGCTAGCCCACGTCGCCGTCCCGACGGCTCTAGCGATGGGACCAGGCAGCGCTTCACCCGCAGCAAGGTCGAAGATGAAGAGATCCGCATCGTCGAGAAAGATGAAGCGCGTTCCGTCAGGACTCCACGACTCCGGCCAAGTTCGCATCGAGCCACGAGGCGCCGAGATCAGGGTCTCCGTAGAAGACCCCCCCGCTGTCTCGAGCAAGAGCACCCGCCTCGGCTGCGAGAAATCGGTTACCAAGACCGCCTTGCTCGATGGAGACCACGCAGGAAGGTTGAACGTTGGAGCGGAGGCAAGCCGTCTCGAAGCTCCTGATTCGACCGTGACAACGAAGACCCCGGAGGGTTCGTTTGAGTCAAAGACGACCTCCTCGGAAGAAGGCGACCAAGAAGCGGGCGACATTTCTACGTTCTTGGCGAGCAACCTGGAATGAACCACGTTCGGGCTGGAGAGCGTCTCCGTGGCGGAGCACGACGCGGCCGCGGCTAGGCCGATGCAGATGAGTAGGCCTCGGCACCATCGAGAACCCTCCCGTTCTGCGCAGAACAGCTGTCTGACGCACCGAACGGAGCGATTGTCAGAACATGTCGTTACTTCCGCGAACATGCCTATGGGGTCCCTAGGAAGAGTTCTTCAGGGAAGATGTAGTCCTGCGGGTCTATCTCGAATCCACCCTTGAAGAAGCTGTTCCCGTCGATTGGCTGAGGACCTCCTGGCGGCACGACGAACACCTCGTAGTGCACGTGGGGCCCTGTGCTCACCGAGCCGGTGCTGCCGCTCAGTGCGGTAACTGTGCCTTGTGACACGAAGTCACCAACGGATACAAGGTTTGTGCTGTGATGTGCCGTTAGCGAGTAGAGTGTGTTTCCCCAACCGTCGGTGCCATGGACGAGTACGACGGCGTTCCCGTAGGCCTTGCTCAGGTCTGTGAAGAGGAACGCAACGTAGCCGTCGGCCACAGCAAGAACGTCTGTACCCGTTGGGACGGCTATGTCCCATCCTTCGTGAAACGCGGTTGTCTTATTGTTGTTCGGATCTGTGCGATAGCCGAAGCCGTCAGTTGTTCGGCCGTTCTCGACCGGCGCATAGAGGTTGTCGACCGCCTCTTGGAGGATCGCATCGGCCTCCTGCCGGCTGATCTGTCCCGTCTCGAGCAGTGCTTCAAGCTGAAACGTCAGAACTGCGATCGAGCCGCCGTTGTATCCACCGGAGATGATTGCAAACAGGGTACTGGAAGGCTCAAACGCGAAGAATCCCGTGCCAGTCCATGAGCCGAGCGTCACTGGATCGCGAGGCACGATCACTTCGTAGCCGGCATCGAGGTACGAGTTGACGAGCGTCGTGTCTGGGGCTGAAAGGGTGAGTTGGGGAACGAGTATCGCGCGATTCGATGTGTCGATCGCGAAGATTGGGATGCTCTGTTCTGACGCCAGCCTGATCACCCGCACCGTTGAAACTGCGTCCTCGCGCCAGAGGCGACTTGTGACGCTGTGCTCCAAGAAGGAGAGCGCCATCAGGCGCAGCCTATTGACGTCGTAGTCGGTGACGGATGACCCTGAAAACGAGCTCAAGTAAGTCGATCGATCGAAGACGTCGATCGTGAGGCCTGACGTCTCCACAGAGGTAATCTGCGAGCCCGACGTAAGCACAGTGAACTCAGGGAAGACAGCAATGATCTGAGCCGCCGGCGGTTCGGCGATGCCCATAGAGCGGTATATGAAAGCCTCGGCCTTCTCGCTCTCTGCGCGGTAGTCAAGACCCTGAAGATTGAGTGCTTCGCCGAGTGTCTCGTCTGAATCGAACGATGGACCGCCGATCTCGTCAACAGCCGCTGAAAACAGGTCGGCACTCTCGACGATGGAGTCCGCACTGGCAAGATCGATCGGTCCCGCGAGAATCGCGACCCTGCCGGCCGCAACGGCAGAGATATCGCGAGTGAGAAGCGGATTGGCGGCGGGAGGCATGCATGAACACGAGAGCTCGACGGGGATCGATGTCGTGCTACCGAAGTCGATCGCACTTCCGGAAGCCACGGTCACGCCATCCAGTCGAAGAAGCGGTCGAACATCGATGAGATGGGGCGGTGTGGCGAAGATGTCTCCGTACTGATCAACGATCGCTTCGTCTGCCGGCGTGGCTGGTTCGTACGAAACCGTCAGGCGATGGCCGTAGGTCTCTGCGATGGTCAGCGTCGCCTGGATTCCCGTCAGTGATACTGTCACAAGGTGCTGACGATCCGCAGGTATCGCGGCAGCCTCGCTCGCAACGGACACGATCTGAAACGGCAGGCTAAGCGGGAGATACTCGTGTGGATTCACCACGACCTCTGTACTCCACAGCCGCTGCGACAAGCTCTGGCTGGGGTACGTACTTGCAACGTGGGCTTCTAGGCCGTCACGATAGGCATCGACTGGACTCCGCCCGTCGCTCGACGCGAGGTATGTGGTTGTGAAGGTATCGATGTCGAATCCGGAATCGGAAGCGACGTCGTCCCCACCCAGCACCACCTGGGGGACGAACCAAGGTGCAAGCGGTACCCAGGCCTTTTCGCCCGCGGACGCACCCACGCCTCGATACGCGGAGACGTCCAGGTACGCGTTCACCCAAACGGCTTCGATTTCCACGATCTGCGTGTTGTAGGTGACCGGAAGAAAGGTGCTGGAGAGGAAGTTCGCAGCGGCCGTCAGATCCGCGAATCCCAGCCAGCTGGCGAACTCGGTTGCGCCCATTCGAATGGTCCCACGCACGTAGTAGGCAGGGATTCCGAGGCGTCGGTAGGCCGCGATGAGGAGGGTCGCCTGATCGAAGTCGTTCCCAGCCCGTATCTGCAGGACGGATTCCGATGACTGAACCGATCCGTAATACGCCTCGTACTCGACGCCCATCCGGATGTCGTTGTAGATGCGCCAGGCGTCGTTCTGATTGCGACTCACCAGGTCGTCGAGGCTCGCGGTGAACTGGATCTCGTTCGTTTCCTGGATGAGTGCAGGGTCAGTCGGATCCAGAGCCGCGAAGGCCTGGATCGGCAGGTATGTGACGACTGCAAGTGCGATCAGCGTGAAGGCGTAAGATCTCACTTCGCCCCCTCAATACCGGCCTTATCTGCCGTGCTGGATGCGGCTGCTTCCGCCGCCTCATACGAACTCAGCAGAGCACGAATAGCTGCAACCGCCTTCTCTAGATCTTCCGGATTCTCACGAAGAGCCGCATTCGCTTCTCTCTGAAGCGTGAGAAGCCTCTCCTCCTTCAAACGCGCGGGATGGTCGGGAGGGAGGACGTGCGGCCTGATCTGGAGCTGCTGAACGGACACGAACGGCGGGGCGGAATCAGGTTCGTCGGTGAGCCTCCTTGCAGCGGGGCCCCTAGAGTCTCGCAGTTGTTCGTCTAGCTCGGCGGCGGCTTGCCCATCCAAAGGCTGCCGGCGTGTGCGAGAGGTCTCGCTTCGAGGCGAGCCGTCATCGGCGACGGCTCCTGACGGAAATAGCAGGGCGGAAGAGAGTCCCACGCTCAGCAGCGCTGTCCAGCGGACGTTCCATCGTCTTTTCAAGCTAGGCACTCCTTCGGGGCTCACCCGCCGGCGAGAGACCGGGTTCAAGGATCCCGCAGGCGCACGGACAGGTCCGCTCCCAAGAATGCCATCTGATGGTCGTCTCGGCCCAGGCACGGTGCGAACTTGGCCGAATTGACTCCTGAGCTGCGAGCAGTCGCGATTGATCTGGTGGCACTCCTGCTGTCAGTTCGGGATCTCACGGCTCCAACCCCATGTGGCCCGGCGCAATTCCGACTCGAACCGACCCGGGTTATCCCCAGCATCTGACTGCCCCCCTGGTGGGTGAGCCATGGTCTTGGGCCGGCTGTCGAGGTCAAGTTGGAATTGAGTCGATCTCGTAGACACTCAGTTGAGCGAATTCTGTGACCTTCTCGAAACCGATGTCACCCGGTAGCGCAAGTAACTCCCGGCTCGGGTCGCCGCCCTGCGGCGGGTTCGTACGAAGCCGGGGAAACGGCCCTAGAACAGCGAGCCCGGCTGCTTCGCTGCTATCCGTTGCCCCGTGATCTTCTCAAGGAACTGCTCCGGAAGCGTCCGCTCGGCAACAGCAAGGAACGCCTCGATCAAGACCCGCATGTGGTCGAGATCACCTTCCTGTACACGTCGCCACAAGCTGGGGCGGTAGCGCACGACGATCGACAGCGCGTAGAGCAGGACAAAACAGATGGCTCGGAACTCCCCAACCTCTCCGAACACCGGGAGGATGAGCGCGCTGTGCGTGAACGGGCTGTGATGAACAGGGAGGGCTCCCCACCAATACTCGTGGCCAAGGTGATCGACAGCGTCTCGGCAATGGCGTCCCGGACCGTCCGACGACACTTCCGAGATCTCGCTGATTGGGCCCGGGAAGGAAGCGATGGTCTCTTTCGCCATGCGCGCTGACTCGTCAACAAGCTGCACGTAGGATCGGGTGCGCGGAGTATTGTTGCGCGTCAGGGAAATTCGTGGGTTCGCTTCCTGATCGTACACCGGGTACACCCATGCTGGGGGGCTATCGAAGATCTCGCGATGAAGGTCGGCAACCTCGGGAACGCGCGAGAACAGTTCCTCAAGCGTCAACCACGACTGGTCCGGGAAGCCCGTGAGGTCGTCATACCTGCGAGCCTTCTTCTTCGGGAACTCGCAACTGGAGAGTCCCATCGAAGCCGCCCAGGACGAGAAGAATCCGGTGGCGAGCACGCCGATCACAAGCTTCTCGATCCTGTCGGAGTCACCGTCCAGCGTATAGAGGCCGTGGCCCTGCTTTGTACTGTCTTCGATGTCGCCCAAAGCACTCGCGCCATTAGGAGAGGAGAGCATCTCGGCGAAGGCAAAGGACAGAGTTCCGTAGTAGAGGTTCAAGATGCGCTGGCTAACGCTTTGCGGTTGGAGCTGGTAGTAGTCGCTGGCGTTGCGAAGCGCGTAGGCGATGCCTTCCGCCTTCGAGCGGATGTCTTCATCGCACAGACTCACGCCGGTCGCGCGTGCGCGCCCCGCGACGGTCTTCTTGGCGAGAGTGATGCTCTGAAGCTGACGAATCCGAAGCCAAATTGCATCGATCGGCTGCTCGGCGAGTAGGACTAGGTGCTCCGGGCGCGCGGCCAGGGTGGGCTCATCCTCCTGAGTAGCGGGCGCGAACTTCCCCTCGGCACTATCGGCGTTCCATCTCATGAGCACGGCGTAGAAGTCGTCGGATGAGGAGACGGGGGCCGCAACACCTCTCGCTAATTGTTCCACTTCGTAGGGCTGTCCCTGGTAGAAGATATGTTCGACCACTTCTTCAAGCTGGCGATAAATCCCGTTCCCAGTACCGGATGAGTAGAGAATGGCGACCTTGTGACTATGCCCTCCGCGCTCAGCGGCGACGATTATGTATTCGCCGCGCTCTACTTCTTGCTCAATCTCCGCAGTCCATCCATGGGTGCGCAGGGGCGCGAGGATGTCGTCTTCCGCGCGGCGCCGAAGAATTTGTAGGCGTGATTCCCATCCCGTACTCATAGACTGGCAGGATACCGTTGGGGCGTTCCTGGGGCACTTCGCAACGCCTGCAGCGCACCTGCACCTCGACATCCGGCGCACCTGCGCCATACAGTCAGGCTGCCAAGGTCGAGATGGAAACCGCCGACCTTGCTGCCTCGTGCAACACGCCGCACTGGGCGTGCCTCGGCCAGAGCGCCGTGGAGCATTGGCCAATTTGTCCACCTGGGCTCCGGCTGACGCCGCCGGCAAGCTTGGTAGCACCTGGGTTCTGGTCTCGGCCGAGGACCATGGGTGGGTGAACCGCCCCGGATTTGCCGGAGCGTCTCATTGGCCCCCCTCGTTGGTGCGCCGTGGACTTCGGCCGGTTGTCGAAGTCAACGAGGAGGATGACCTCGCCGCTCATTCGGCCGCGGAGTTCCCTGTTCTATCGCATAGGGAATTCGCTCACGAAGCTGGCGAGACTCGCCTAGTGGGCCGCGATCGGGCTGTCGCTCCTCTCGAAC
>JANQPS010000373.1 GCA_028285365.1 Thermoanaerobaculia bacterium
CGTTGAACCTGAGTGCCGGACTCACGGCTACCCTCGGTGGGCGCACGGTCTTGACCCTCGATGCCTACGTGATCGAGGTCGACGACCGCATCTACCGAACCGGTGACATCCCGGTTCCGTCGTTGCCTGGCCAGGAGGCGCGCTCGATCTCGTTCTACACCAATGCGCTGGACGTCGAATCGACTGGCATCGACCTGGTGCTCAGCTCGAACTTCGACTGGGGCTCCTCATCCGTCAACACCAACTGGAGCCTGGTGCTCAACGTGAACGACTTCGAGGTGGCCGGTCAGACTCCTGTAGGAGGAGTCAACCCGGTCAGCGACGCGGTCATCGAGGACATCGAGAACAACTACCCGGGCGAGCGATTTGTCCTGAACTCGCTGACGCGCTTCACCGAGAAGCTCGATCTGATGTTCCGGATCAACTACTACGGCAAGCACTTCGACGAACGCGGCACGATCGGCGCAGCGGTGTCGCCTTCCTTCGAAATCGGGGCGACCTCGTACGTCGATCTCGAGTTCGGCTATGACGTGAGCGAGTTTCTGAGGCTCGGACTCGGTGTGGCCAACGTGTTCGACGAATTCGTCGACGAGATCGATGAGCCGTTCGCCAACCGCCAGAGCGTTGGACTGCAGTATCCCCGCCGCAGCGTTGCCAACTACGAGGGCGGGTCGGTCTACCTGAAGGCCAACTTCAGGTTCTAGAGGCCTGACTCACAGCCGGGCTCGATGGCAGTCTCGAGCCCGGCGCATCTGAGCCACCCCGTCGACAGCCTCGCATCCATGCGGCGTGCTCTGGCGAACTCATCCGGTAGTTTCAAGGCGCCTACGACTCTCTGGCGCCGAGTGACAAGCTGGAGTTCGCATGGGTGTTCAGCAGCTGGGTCGGGTGACATCGCTCTTTGCCCACAAGGTGGTGCGTCAGGTCGAGCCGAGCGACATCCGGGCTGAGCTTCTCGCGTCGGTCGGAATCGACCCCGACGAACCGGTCGACTCCGCTCGAATGCTCGTCGATCGCGACTACTACGCGTTCTTCGGTCGCTGCGCAGCTGCCGACTCCGACGGCCGGTCGCTACCGCTCCGGGTGGGTGCGTCGATGCGATGTCGCGAATTCGGGACGTTCGGCCTCGCGTGGAGGGCGGCGGCCAACCTGCGTGGGTCTTACGACCGCTCCGAACGCTACGGGCGCTTGCTGACCACCGTCTCGACCTATGACGTCGAGCCGGCGGAGGACGGCGCCTTCATGCATCTCAGGCGGGAGGGGGAGCGAGACCTGGGTCTCAGGCTGTCCAACGAGGCGTCTCTTGCAAGCCTCGCAGCGATGAGCGACGAGGCGTCCTCGGAGCCGTTTCGGCCATTGGCCGTCCACTTTCGCCACGCGGTGCCTGGCTCCTCAGCGGCCCACGAGGAGCACTTCGGCTGCCCGGTTCACTTCTCCTCTGACCGCGATGCTCTGCATGTCTCCGAGCGAACGCTGAGGACGCCGAACCGCGTCGGCGACTCCGACATGGCCAGCTTCTTCGACACCCATCTCGCGGCAGAGGTTGCGCAAGTCGACGACGACAGCTCGTTGGACCGGCAGCTGCAGATCGAGATCTCACGCGCCCTGAGCGAAGGCGTGCCGCCCCTTTCGGACATCGCACGCTGCCTGGGAATGAGCGGTCGCACGCTGCAGCGTCGGCTGTCGGAACGAGGCTTTTCCTACCAGAGCGTCGTCGACGAGTCGCGTCGACGCCTGGCGCGTCAGATGCTGCGCGATACCGACGCGTCGTTGCTGGAGATCGCGTTCATGACCGGCTTCGCGGAGCAGAGTTCTTTCAGTCGCGCATTCCGCCGCTGGGAGGGTCAGACTCCACGCTCCTACCGCCTCAGCTCCCTCTGAGCGAAGTCTCCCTCCGGCTGGCTCGCTTCTCCGGCGTCGCTTCGTGCTGAGCCTTTGGCGCAATCCGCCACGTCTCTGGCGCCGTGCGGCAAGACTGGGGACCAGTCTCCTCTCTACTCTTCCTCTCTACTGTTCACTCGTCGACACCGGAGTCGACTGGACACAAGAAAGGAGCCTGGTCATGGAAAGACAACACGAATCACGAGACGCACGAGGGCTCACCCTGGTTCTCGGGGCGACTGGCAAAACCGGCAGTCGCGTCGCCGCCGGCCTGGAGGCGGCCGGTGTGACTGTGCGGCGCGCGTCCCGCTCGGCCACGCCCTCGTTCGACTGGGGGCGCGAACAAGGCTGGGACGCTTGTCTCGACGGGGTCGAAGCGGCGTATATCAGCTACTCACCAGATCTCGCCGTGCCTGGTGCTACCGACGCGATCCGTGCCTTCGTGGCCAAAGCCGAAGAGCACGGCGTACGTCACCTCGTACTGCTCTCTGGACGCGGCGAAGAAGAGGCGCAGGCATGCGAGCGCATCGTGCAAGAAGGCAAGCCCGACTGGACGATCGTACGCGCGAGCTGGTTCCATCAGAACTTCTCCGAAGGCGCTTTCGTCGACATGGTGCTGGCCGGCCACATCCAGCTGCCGCTCGCAGCGGCGCCGGAGCCTTTCGTGGACGCAGACGACATCGCCGCCGTGGCGGTCGCGGCTCTGTCCGAGGAGGGGCATGCAGGAGAGGTCTATGAGGTCACCGGACCACGCCTGATGACGCTCGAGGACATCGTCGCAGATCTCTCGGTGGCGACCGGGCGCGAGATCGGGCTTTCGGCGGTGCCGCACGACGCGTTCGTGGCCGGCATTCGAGATTCTGGTGCTCCAAAAGACGTCGTCTGGTTGATGGACTACCTGTTCTCCTCGGTCCTCGATGGACGCAACGCCCATCTCACCGACGGCGTGCAGCGAGCGCTGGGCCGTCCCCCCAAGGACTTTGCCGATTTCGCGCGAGAGTTCGCCGCCACTGGCGGCTGGTCGATCGCCGTCTAGCAAAGGTGAAGGAGAACCTCATGGACGTCTTTCACCTCAGCCTCGTGACCGCAACGCTTCTCGTGTCGTTGGTGGCCGGATTCACTTTCGCCTTTGCCTGCGTCGTGATGCCAGGAAGCAGCACTCTGGGAGACCGCGAGTTCCTCCGAGGTTTCCAGGTTGTCGACCGTGTGATCCAGAACGGTCAGCCGTTGTTCGGACTCGTCTGGCTCGGGTCGGCGGTGGCGCTGCTCGCCTCGGCAGCCCTGGGGTTCGGACGCCTCGACGGGATCGATCGCGCTCTACTCCTGAGTGCGACTGTCCTCTTCATGGGCGGAGTCCAGGTCCCGACGGCAACGATCAACATTCCGTTGAACAACCACCTGCAGAGCCTCGATCTGGCTACGATGCAGCAGGAGGCGGTGTCCGAGGCCAGGTGCGCTTTCGAGCCGAGATGGAATCGCTGGAATCAGATCCGAACCGTCGTCGCGACTATCGCTGCGCTGGCCCTTCTCGTTCTGATCCTGCGTCTGTGAGCGACGCTACGGCAGCTCCGGCAACGGACTCGAGTGCGTCGGTTGTCGCCCCGTAACTTCGAGCTCGGCCTGAGCAGCTCGAGCGCTGGGGTGAGCTCCTGAGTGGGCTCGCCCCGGCATGCTCCTTTCCCTTCCAGCTCCCCTTCCGGGCTGCCATTCGTCCTCGACTCCTCGACCGTCAACTGGTCGTGCCGCGGTCTCCCACCCGCTGGCGGTCGACCTCGTAGACCACGCTGTCGTAGCCCTGCTCTTCGATCAGCCGGTCGAACTTGCGAACGAGCTTGCGCTTTCTGGCCATCAGGGCCATTCGCTCGATGCGCCCGAGGTAGGGCTTGAGAACTCCGTGCAGGTCCTCCTCGTCACAGGCCCTGAGGGCTTCGTAGAACCGCCGGTCCACCGAAGTCAGACGCCGACGAAAGGGTAGCTTCGGATCTGCGGTGAAGGTTCTCGTGTGGTCGATGAACCACAGAGTGTCGCTGCCGTCGTAGAGCATGTTGGAGCTGTGACGATCGAAGTTGTGGATGAGGCTGTCGAAGACCAACATGAGCTGGTTCTGTCGTTGTGCCGCGACCGGATCGAGCGCGCGCTGAGCGGGCGACAGGCGCTTCGCTGCAGTTGCGGCTCCTTCGATCCACAGCTGCAACGCCCCTTCGCGATTCTCGAAGGTACGGATCACGGTTGGCGGTACACGATCGACGCCGAGGAAGCGACTCAGATCGTAGGCCGCCTTCTCGAAGACGTAGCTGTCTCGGAACACGTCGCGATCGGGCATGCCGCGACGCGTCTTGCCCGCGATCTCCGTGTGGCGGCTGCGGAAGATTGCGTGAGCGGTCGTGCCCTCGAGTTCGAGCGTCAGCTTCTCGCTTTGGTTGATGCCCTGGGTGAGGACTTCGCGGTCTATGACCTCGGCGTTGGCAAGGAAGTCGAGCACGTCGTCCTCGGTCTGGAACGGCAGCGCCTCGAGCTCGGGGCCGAGCCATGGTCCGGTCTGTGCGGCGGTGACGACGGTGGCGCTCAACACCACGGTCGCCACGGTCATACCGAAGAAACGGCGCGCAGTGCACTGGCCTCGACGCGGCAGGGAAAGTGTCATCGACGTATGTCCTTTGGGGTTGTTCTTTTTCACGCGGAGGTCTTTCGTCGATCCGTTGTACGAGCATCTGCATGCGTTGGTTCGCGATTCAGAGGCAAGTTCTACTGTCCGGTCGACCAACTCCGACACGGCGTGTTAGCCTCATTTCGTGAGCGGATACGGCCCGTCGTCGACCCACTCAGATGACGATGGCGCAACGCACGCATCTCGTCGGTCGAACGCTGCTTTTCGTCCCTGGCCGACGATGGTCCTGACGACACTCTCGCTCTGGCTCTGGCCCGCCCCTGCGAGCAGCGCGCAGCTCCCGGCTCCCGCCCCAAGGGCAGAGTTCGCGGCCCTGTGCCAGGACATGACGTCGAGTGATCTGCAGTTCTACGGCCGCGGTCGCCTGGCGCAGCTCGAGAGTGCCCGCAGCACGATCGAGGACTCCACTCGGCGCTGGTCGCTCGACGCGGACTACGGGGAGGCACTCCTTTTCCTGAACGAGATCCAACCAGCGATCGACCATCTCTCCGACGCCTGGATGCGCTCTCGCGAGACCGGTGCGCCGAAAGAGGTGCAGGCGCGCTTGCTCTCGCCACTCATCCTCGCTCACCTGCAGGCTGGCGAGGACGCCAACTGTGTCCTCCATCGCTCCGCCTCCAGCTGCATCCTGCCCCTGCAGCCCGACGCCGTGCACCAGCAGCGCCAGGACGCGGTGCGGGCCGGCGACCTGAGTCTGGAGCTCCTGCAACTGCTGCCACCCAACTTCGAAGTCACATGGATCCTGAACCTGTCTCGCATGCTCTCGGGTGACTTTCCGGCCGGTGTGCCGGACGGCTTCAGGTTGCCGGCCACAACCATTGCTCCGGAAGTCGACGACTTCGAGCCGTGGATCGATCGCTCGCGCGAGATGGGCATGGACCAGGTCGACCTGGCCGGAGGGGCGATCGTCGACGACTTCGACGGTGACGGCTTACTCGACCTGGTGACTTCGACTTGGGACCCCTGCGACAGCATCAAGGCGTTCCGCAACAACGGCGAGGGCCGCTTCGAGAACGTCACGAAAGACTGGGGCCTCGACGAGCAGCTGGGAGCGTTCAACATCCTCCAGGCCGACTACGACAACGACGGCGATCTCGATCTTCTCGCTCTGCGCGGTGGCTGGCTCTTCGATCGCGGACGCATCCGCAACTCACTGCTCCGCAACGACGCGACGCCCACCGGTCGACGGTTCGTCGACACGACACGGGCGAGTGGCCTGGCCGAGCCGCCGTATCCGACGCAAACGGCGGCTTGGGGCGACTTCGACAACGACGGCCATCTCGACCTCTACGTGGGCAACGAGCACTCCGGCGAGACCGCCTATCCCTCGCAGCTGTTTCGCAATCGCGGCGACGGCACCTTCGAGGACGTCGCCAACGAGGTGGGTGCCGCCAATGACCGATTCGCCAAAGGCGTGACATGGGGAGACTACGACGACGACGGCGACCTCGACCTCTACGTCTCGAATCACGGACCCAACCGGCTCTACCGCAACGAGCCACACGAGTCGGGCGGACGCCGCTTTCGCGACGTGGCAACCGAAGCGGGCGTCGTCGGGCCGGACGGCTGGACCTTCGCCACGTGGTTCTTCGACCCCGACAACGACGGTGATCTCGACCTTTTTGTTGCCGACTACCGTGCGACGACGGCGTCGGTGGCCGCCTCCTATTTCGGGGCGCAAGTCGACGCCGGCAGTCCCTTCCTGTTCCGCAACGACGGCGGCGGGCGTTTCGAGAGCGTGGGCCGCGAATGGGGGCTCGTCCGGCCCAGCCTTCCGATGGGAGCCAACTACGGCGATCTGGACAACGACGGTTGGCTCGACATCTACCTCGGTACCGGCGAGCCGAGCTTTCAGAGCCAGGTGCCGAACGTCATGTATCGCAACCGCCGGGGTGAGGGCTTCGAGGAGGTCACCTTCGCTGGCGGCTTCGGTCATCTGCAAAAGGGCCACGGTGTTGCGTTCGGCGATCTCGACCAGGATGGCGACCAGGACCTCTTGCACCAGCTCGGGGGTTTTTATCCCGCGGACTCGTATGCCAATGTCGTCTTCGTCAACCCCGGCAATGGCAACCGCTTCGTCCACCTCGAGCTCGAAGGGCGCTCCTCCAATCGCTCGGCAATCGGAGCACGTATCGAGGTCCGGGTGACGACTCCCCGTGGACCACGATCGGTGTACGCTCACGTGTCACCGGGGGGCTCCTTCGGGGGCTCCAGCCTTCGTCAGGAGATCGGGCTCGGTGACGCCACGCGGCTCGAGGAGATTCGCGTTCGCTGGCCTGGGACCAATGTCGAACAAGTGTTCACGGGCGCCGATCTGGACGGCCTCTATCGTCTGGTCCAGGGACAGGAAGAGGCGGCGACGGGACTCGCAACCGCTTTACCTTTCCGGCGCGTAGAGGAGAATCCATGATGTCTTCGCCGAGGTGGCTCGCTGTCTCGTCTCTGCTGTCTATCGTTCTGGTGGCGTCACTGCCGGTGACGACGCAGGCTCAGCAAGAGCAAGAGAGCAATGCCCGCACAGTCGTCTACCTTCCAGAGCAAGACATCGCGCTCGACACCATGCAAGAGCGGCGGGCTGCTCAGCTCGCCACCAGCGACAGCTTCGGCGTCTTCCACGACTTTCGTCTGACGGATCGGCGCGCGCAGTCCGGGATCTCGTTTCGCCACCAGATCGTCGACGACGCCGGACGCTACTGGAAGGCAGTTCACTACGACCACGGCAACGGCGTCTCCGGCGCCGACGTCAACGGCGACGGCCTGCTCGACCTCTACTTCCTGTCGCAGCTCGGCTCCAACGAGCTGTGGCTCAACACCGGCGACGGTCGCTTCGAGAATGCCACCACGAGCGCTGGCGTGGCCGTCCAAGACCGGATCAGCGTCGCCGCCAGCTTCGGCGACATCGACAACGACGGTGACCCAGATCTGTACGTCACAACCGTGAAGATGGGCAACCTCCTGTTCGAGAACGTCGGCGACGGCAAGTTCCGGGACATCAGCGAGGCGAGCGGTACGGACTACGTCGGTCACTCTTCCGCCTCGGTCTTCTTCGACTACGACCTCGATGGACTGCTCGATCTGCTGGTGGTCAACGTCGGTGAGTACACAGGTAGCGCGACCGGTCGTGGTGGCTACTACATCGGTCTTCCCGACGCCTTTCAGCGCCACCGCAAGGAGGAGGCTAGCGAGGCTAGCCTGCTGTTCAAGAACCTCGGCGGCAATCGCTTTCGCGAAGTCTCAGAGGAGGTCGGTCTCGTCGACAAGAGCTGGAGCGGCGATGCCACCCTCGTCGACTTCAACCAAGATGGTTACCCTGACCTCTACCTCGTCAACATGCAGGGTGACGACCACTACTGGGAGAACCGTGGCGGCAAGGAGTTCGTCGACCGTACCGACGAGCTCTTCCCGAAGACTTCCTGGGGCGCGATGGGTGTCCAGGTCCTGGATGTCGAGAACGACGGTCGACCCGACCTCCTGGTCACCGATATGCACTCCGACATGGCCGTCGAGATCGGCCCTGAGCTCGAGAAGCAGAAGAGCTCGGTTCCGGACGCCGAGACCTTCTATTCGGGCAGCGAGAACAACATCCTCGGAAACTCCTTCTTCCGGAATCTCGGCGACGGCAAGTTCGTCGAGGCCTCCGACGAGATGGGGCTCGAGAACTATTGGCCCTGGGGCGCGAGTGCCGGCGATCTGAACGCTGATGGCTACAGCGACGTACTGATCATCTCCAGCATGAACTACCCGTTCCGCTACGGCGTCAACTCACTGCTCCTCAACGATCGCGGCCAACGCTTCCGCGACGCCGAGTTCCTCCTCGGCCTCGAGCCGCGTCCGTCAGACGAGCTGCGCGTTCCGTGGTTCGATCTCGACTGTGACAGCGGGGACCTCGGGCACCAGATCTGTTCCGGCCGGCAAGGAGCCATCACCGTCATGGGTAGCGCTGGAAGCCGGAGCTCGATCATCTTCGATCTCGACGACGATGGTGATCTCGACATCGTCACCAGCGAGTTCAACTCCGTGCCGAGAGTCATGATCTCCGATCTGGCAGAGCGGCGCGCGCTCCGCTACCTGAAGATCCGCCTGCGCGGAGTCACCTCGAATCGGGACGGCCTGGGCGCGCGCGTCACTCTCCGGGCAGGCGAGCGCCAGATCGTGCAGTCGGTCGACGGCAAATCGGGCTACCTCTCCCAGAGCGCGATGCCCCTCTACTTCGGCCTTGCTGATAGCGGGCGTGTCGATTCGATCGAGGTTCTCTGGCCTACCGGACAAGTGCAGACCATGCCTGGTCCTATCGAGACCAACCGATCGATCGAGATCGTCGAACAGCAGTAGACCGACAAGGGTCCACGGTGTTCCGCTCGACCGCTCCAGGTCTCATCACAACGTTGTGCCTGACAGCGCTCGTCGCCGGCTGTCAGGACCGCCCGCCACAGTCGCGGGCCGCAGTCGGGTCGTCGCAGCAGGGAGAGGCCAAACTAATCGCCTTCGACGACATCGCGGCAGACGTCGGACTCGACTTCGAGTACTGGAACGGCATGACGGGAGAGCTCTACTTCCCGGAAGTGTTTGGCGCCGGCGGTGCTCTTTTCGACTACGACCGGGACGGCGATCTCGACGTCTATCTGGTGCAGGGCACGCAGCTCGTCGAAGACGGGCAAGCCGCCCCTTTGTTCCCCCCGCCCGAGCAGGCCGGAGACCGGCTCTTTCGCAACGAGCTCGTGCCCACTGGTGTCCTGCAGTTTCGTGACGTCACCGACGCCGCAGGTATCGCGGTGTCCGAGTACGGCATGGGGGTGGCGAGCGCCGACTATGACAACGACGGTTGGCCCGACCTCTACGTCACCGCGCTCGGCTCCAACCACCTGCTGCGCAACCTCGGAGACGGTCGCTTTCTCGACGTGACGAGCGGTGCCGGAGTCGACGTCACGAGCTGGAGCGTGCCGGCAGTGTTCTTCGACTACGACCGCGACGGTGCTCTCGACCTGTTCGTCGGCAACTACGTCGAGTTCAACCTTGGCGTCCACCGCACCTGCCCCAACGAGGCCGGAGTGCCCGACTACTGCGGGCCGACCAACTTTGTACCTCTCTCGAACCACCTGTTCCGGAATCTCGGCAACGGCACCTTCGAGGACGTCACCGAAGCCGTGGGGCTAGGTAACAGCGTTGGCAACACGCTGGGGGCGGTAGCCGCCGACCTCGACGGCGACGGTTGGCTCGACCTCTACGTGGCAAACGACTGGATGCCCAACCGGCTGTGGGTCAATCGTTCCGGCGAGCTCTTCGACGATCTGTCGATTGCTAGCGGTAGCGCACTCAGCGGACAGGGTATTGCCGAAGCCAGCATGGGAGTGGAGGCGGCCGATCTCGACGCGGACGGAGATCTGGATCTGATCGTGTCGCACCTGAGACGCGAGACCAATACGGTCTACCGCAACCTCGGTGACTCCTTCTTCGCCGACGTCAGCATCGAGACCGGACTCGGTCCGCCGAGCTGGAACAGTACGGGGTTCGGTCTAGCCGTCTTCGACTACGACCTCGACGGCGCGCTCGACGTGTTCGTGGCCAACGGCGAGATCAAGCGTCTCGAAGGAAGGCCGGCATCTGACCTCTACCCCCTGGCCCAGACCGACCAGTTGTGGCGTGGCGTGGGCAGCGTCTTCGAGGAGGTGTCGCCTTTTGCCGAGGCTCTCGAGCCGCGCGTCGGACGTGGCGTGGCGGTGGGCGATCTCGACAACGACGGCCGACTCGATCTGCTGGTCGTCAACAACAGCGGTCCCGTGCGCCTGCTTCGGAACGTGTCGACCGATGGCTCCTGGGTTGGTCTCTCGATTCTGGACCGCGCTGGTCGCGACGCGCTCGACGCTCGAGTGACCTTGAGGCTCGACGATGGGCGCAGCCTGATTCGCGACGTGTCGACGGATGGCAGCTACGCGTCGGCGAACGATCCACGCGTTCACTTCGGGCTCGGCGCAGCGCAGATCGAAGCCGTCGAAGTGCGATGGCCGACCGGCGGTCGAGAGCTCTTCCCGGCGCCACCTCTCGACGTTTATTCGGTACTGAACGAGGGCGCGGGCTCTCCTCTCGAAGGGTCGCCATGAAGGTGCAGTGCGCGGCTTGGATGACGGTGCTGCTCAGCCTCCTCGGCTGCGTCGGTGAGCACATGACATTCGAGCCCTCCGACCTCGTCTCTCTCGATGACCTGACGATGGGGGACAGCGTCCGGCAAGAGCTCGAGGCGCAGCGTGTCTTGGTTCTCTCGGAACTCGAAGATCGCAAGCCACCTCGTGACGTGGCCGCGGCGCTCGGCGAGCTCGCTTCGTTGCTGCAGGTATACGGCTTCGACGACAGCGCCCAGCGGAGCTTCGAACAGGCAGCCGAGCTCGCGCCGGACGATGGACGCTGGCCCTACTTCATGGGTTTTCTGGACCAGAGGAACGGCCGTCTCGATGCGGCCGCACGACGATACCGCGAGGCCCTCGGGCTACTCGAGCAGACCCTGGCCTGCCGTGTTCGCCTCGCCGAGGTGGAGATCGAGCGCGGCAGGGCGGACGTGGCGCTGGAACTACTCGAGCCTGAGCTGTCGAAGGGCCATGCTCCGATTCACCACGTAGCCGGCCGCGCCCTGCTGGCACTGGGAGAGGCGGAGTCCGCAGTGACACACCTCGAGAAGGCGCTGGCGCTCGATCCGCAAGCCACGAGGGTGCATCAATCCCTGGGTCTTGGCTACCGTCTACTGGGAGACCAGGACCG
>JANQPS010001153.1 GCA_028285365.1 Thermoanaerobaculia bacterium
AGGAGCTCGGCAAGAACCCGCTGGGTTCCGAGTGTCTCAACTGCAGTGCGCCCGACACCGGCAACATGGAAGTCCTGGAGCGCGACGGAACGCCCGAGCAGAAAGAGAAGTGGCTCAAGCCGCTCCTCGAAGGCGAGATTCGCTCCTGCTTCGGAATGACGGAACCCCATCTCGCGTCCTCCGACGCGAAGAACATCGGCACCGAGGCCGTGCTCGATGGCGACGAATGGGTCATCAACGGCGAGAAGTACTACATCTCCGGCGCTGGAGATCCCCGCTGCAAGATCATGATCTGCATGGTCAAGACCAATCCCGGTGGTCCCGCTCATCGCCAGCAGTCCCAGATCCTGGTGCCCATGGACGCACCCGGGCTCGAGGTCCTCGGCCCCATGCATGTGTTCGGACACGACGACGCACCCCATGGCCACATGCACCTGCGACTCAAGGACTGTCGCGTGCCCAAGGAGAACATCCTGCTAGGAGAAGGTCGTGGCTTCGAAATCTCCCAGCTGCGCCTCGGGCCAGGGCGTATCCACCACTGCATGCGCTCGATTGGTCAGGCCGAGAAGGCCCTGGACCTGATGATCAAGCGTGGACTGTCCAGGGAGGCGTTCGGCAGGCCCCTGATTCAGCTCGGCAAGAACCTCGAGCTCGTCTCGAGGGCACGCATCGAAATCGACGCCATGCGCATGATGGTGCTCCGTGCGGCCAAGGCAATGGACGTGCTCGGCAACCGCGAGGCGCGGATCTACGTGCACGCCGTCAAGGCCATGGTCCCCGAGCGCGTTTGCCAGATCATCGACCAGGCGATTCAGGTGCACGGGGCCACCGGAGTTTCGCAGTGGACGCCTCTGGCGGACATGTACACCGGACAGCGGACCTTGCGGATCGCTGATGGTCCTGACGAGGTTCACCATCTCGTGGTGGGTCGCCACGAGATTCGCCGCTATCAGCGCGAAGAAGCCAACTGAACGAGCACTCCCGAGCTGACAGGGGTCCTCTAGAGCTACGTCCCGAGGAGGTTCGACTCTCCTCGGGACGACAGGGACTACATCGTCTGCTGAGCTTGCCGTTCCGACTGTGACGGCAGCGCCGCATCGGCGCTCGAGATCGAACCGCGAGCGGCCGACGAGGCAGCACCCGCTTTCGGGCTCGGTGCCTTCGATGCGGCAATGAGCTGTTCCAGTTCGTCGAACGGCTCTGAGAACGAGCACGATCCGAAAGACTGGAAGAAGGCTCGGCGACAACGTTCGATCTCCGGGAGGGCCAGCGTTCGGTCGCGCCAGGAAAGAGCCTTGGCCGTGATGCTGAACGCCTCGCTGCGGGACTCGCTGAGAACCTCGACGAGCTCGCTCCCCCGTGCCTTGCCGGCATGAAGAAGAGCCGCAGCGACCGCGAGATTGAGGTAACCGTGCATCCAGACCGAGGGACTGCCCGGTTCCGAACTGATCCTTTGAGGACCTCTCGTCAGGTGATGCAGTCCGGCTGTCGCCTTGAAAGGAACCCCAAGGCTCTCCGCCTTCTCGAGGAAAGCCGCGACGGAGATCACGTCGGGAAAAGCCGAGACTTTCATCCCTCCGGTTCGGACCTTGGCGAAGGCCCCGCAATCAGCGATCGCACCGAGATACGCGTCGCGGTCGTCATTCAGCTGGACTTCATAGAAGGCTGCGAGGTCTCGCGGTAGAGCGTTGGCGACCGGCGCGATGTGAGCGGAAGACCTGAGGGGAGCAATCTCGACACTCCCGATCTCGATGCGGCCCTGCCAGCGATCGCGCAGCGCACGCAGAGCGTCGGTTTCGTCGATCGCGTCGCGACTCAGGATCACGGACGCCGACCAGGCGTCACGCGAGGAGTGCGACTCGACCGCCTCTTCGAAGGCCTCGCAGCGCGCGAGCGGAACGACGAAGCTACCGAGCATCCATCGGCCAGCTCCGTGTCGGGCCTCCCAGTAACGAGCCACCGCGTCGTTCATGTCGAGCCCGGCCGGAGGGAACAAGCCAGCGTAGTCGACGAGCGAAGCGGTGAGTTTCTCGATCGATGCAGGGCGAGCCGTCAAAGGACTCGCTTCGGAGAGCACACTCATGCGGTTTCGGCCTCTAGGAAAGACTGTAGATCCTGCTCGTTGACGAGCGGTTCGCCTGGCGAAACGTTGTTGAGACGTCCTTCGAGCACCCAGCGCTCCAGGCGATCGACCTCGTCGTAGAGATGGTCGAAGCTCTCCGCAACGAAGAGCAGAGGCTGATAGTGATCGATCTCAAAGTACTGGTTGACGACCCACTCGAGCTGTAGAGGATAGCGTTGGACGTCTGGAGAGAGGATGCTGTGCTCGATTTCGCCCTGCGAGCTCAGGAGGCCAGAACCGATCACACAGAGGTTGTCCGGGTTGTCGTAGTCGTTGCTGCTGGCATTCGGGCTCTTCATGAGTCCGAACTCGACCGTGAACCAGAAGAAACGAGCCATCGCCTTGACGACGCTCTCGATCGATCGCAGACGCTGCTGAGGATCGGAGATGCTCGCGGACTGTCTGGCTGCGGTTCGTGCAACCTCGCCGAACCGCACGAGCACGTTCGAGAAAGTCCGATCCGTGTGCATCGGAACATGTCCAGCCAGATCGTGGAAGATATCCGGCTCCGGAAGATAGTCCAGCTGTCGGCCGTCGCGGATCGTGATGGTCGTCGGAAACTCGCGGCGGCGTAAGCTGTCGAAGAAGAGATACGCGGGAACGTATCCGCTGACCGCCTTCGACTTGAAGCCCGACAACGGCGAGAGAAAGTCGTTGACGTCCTCGAGGCGAGGAACCCGGCTCGGATCGAGCGACAGGCACTCCACTCCCTCCAGGAAGTGCGGGTGCGCAAAACGCTTCCACTTGGGCAGCATGCCTTCGTAGAGACGGCGCCACGTCGACTGGTTCTCGGTGCTGTAGGACTCGTAGGGCTGGTCGATGAAGAGATCTCCGCGATCACGTGCCTCCTCGATGAACGGCGCGCGTCCCGTCGTCAGGTCTCGTGCTTCGCTTCCGGTTTCTCTTGCTACGTTCATTGCCAACTCCTCGTGTTGCTTCGTACCACTCGGGTCGCCTCTATCCGGGGGTGTCTCAGGGGTGTCAGTTGCTGGCTGGCTCGTTGGGCAAAGCCGTCACTCTCACTCGCCGCCGTTCAGCTCGACCAGCTCATTGCGTAGTTGGGGTCCTCGAGCTGCTGTGCGGCCTTGGTCAGGCGGAGCGGCCTGAACGTGTCGACCATCACTGCCAGTTCTTCTGTCTTTTCCTTGCCGATGGATCCCTCGTAGGTCCCTGGATGTGGACCATGTGGTATCCCGTTCGGATGCACTGTCAGGGCGGCCCGCTCGACACCTTTTCTCGACATGAAGTCGCCCTCGACGTAGTAGATGACTTCGTCGGAGTCGACGTTCGAGTGGTTGTACGGAGCCGGGATCGCCTCCGGGTGATAGTCGAACAGACGCGGCACGAAAGAACACACGACGAAGCCAGGTCCGTCGAAGGTCTGATGGACCGTGGGCGGCTGATGCACTCGACCGGTGATCGGCTCGAAGTCTTCGATGTTGAAGGCGTATGGCCACAGGTGTCCGTCCCAGCCCACGACATCGAGCGGATGGTGCCCGTAGAGGTAGCGCGTGATCTGGCCTCGAGCCTTCACTCGCACTTCGAACTCACCCTGTTCGTCATGCGTCACGAGCTCGTCGGGACCGCGAAGATCCCGCTCGCAGAAGGGTGAGTGCTCGAGGAACTGGCCGTAGCGGTTCAGATAACGTTTGGGAGGCTCGATGTGACCGAACGCTTCGATCACCAGGAGCCGATGGTCCACTCCTGAGTCCTGCACCATTCTCCAAAGCACACCTGTCGGCAGGACGAGGTAGTCCCCAGGTCGATAGCGCAGCGTTCCGAACTGTGTTTCGAGAACCCCGGTGCCGTCGTGCACGAACAGGGTCTCGTCTCCATGCGCGAACCGATACCAGTAGTCCATGGTCTCGGTCGGCCGAACCACCGAGAGCGCGACGTCGGTATTGGCCATGAGACAGACCCGGCCACTCACAGCGTCACCTTTGGGCTCGAGGTTGGTCGTGTTCAGCAGTCTGTGACGAAGAGCGCGCTGCTCTTCGAGTGCACCGTCGAGCTCGTCCTCGCAGGCGACCGCCTCGATTTCGCGGACGCGGGTTGGCGGCTGGAGGTGGTAGAGAATCGACTGAATCCCTGCGAATCCGTGGATGCCCATGACCTCCTCGTGATGCAGCGACCCGTCCGCTTTGCGGAACTGGGTGTGTCGCTTGTGGGGGATGTTCCCCAAGGCCTTGTAGTAGCTCATGACGGTGCCTTCGTCCGCGCTGGATCAGAGGTTGCCGCGCCGAGCCTGCTCACGCTCGATCGACTCGAACAGGGCTTTGAAGTTGCCCTCGCCGAAGCCGCGCGCACCGTGCCGCTCGATGATCTCGTGGAACACCGTGGGGCGATCTTCCACCGGCTCGGTGAAAATCTGGAGCAGATAACCCTCGTCGTCGCGGTCGACCAGGATGCCGAG
>JANQPS010001159.1 GCA_028285365.1 Thermoanaerobaculia bacterium
TTGGCACTCGCCATGTCCAGAGCCGCCAGCAAGGCACTCGCCCCGGCTCGGGTCGAGCCGCTCACGTCCATGGCATTGAGGCTGGCCGGCAAGTTCAGCGCAGCCTGCACCGTCGCCGCGTTGAGCTTCTCTGCGTAAGGTGCACTCGTGGTCGCCAGCAGCAAGGAGTCGACGGACTCGTCCGCGTCGCGCAGGGCCTCACGAGACGCCTCGACCGCCATCGAGGACGCGTCTTCGTCGTAGCTGGCGACCGCGCGCTCGCCTTTGCCCCCGCCCATGGCGGATCGCTGAAGTCTGAAGAAGGGCACATAAGTCCCGTATCGAACAATGCCTGGCACTGGACGGTCTCCCTTGGACGAGATTCGAGGCTCGAGTGGTACTGGCAGCGAAGGCTAGCAGTCAGACGGCGCTAGAGCGAGCGGGCTCCGGCGACAGAACCCCAACCGGCACCATGGTCGAGGAGCCCGTTCGAAGTCTCGAGACGAACGACAAGGGGGCAACCGACACGTCAACGGAGCTCGAGACTTCAGGTGCGATCTAGACGCGATCGGCCGGTCAACGTGGACGAGACTGCCAGCGAGCGGGCTCCGGCGACAGAATCTCAACTGGCAAGTAGTCGAGGAGCCCGTTGGAAGTCTCGAGACGAACGACAAGTGAGCAACCGACACGCAACGAAGCTCGAGACTTCAGGCGCGATCTAGACGCGATCGGCCGGTCAACGTGAACGAGACTGCCAGCGAGCGGGCTCCGGCGACAGAACCTCAACTGGCAAGTAGTCGAGGAGCCCGTTGGAAGTCTCGAGACGAACGACAAGAGGGCAACCGACACGCAACGAAGCTCGAGACTTCAGGCGCGATCTAGACGCGATCGGCCGGTCAACGTGAACGAGACCGCAAGCGAGCGGGCTCCGGCGACAGAACCTCAACTGGCAAGTGGTCGAGGAGCCCGTTCGAAGTCTCGAGACGAAACGACAAGGGGCAACCGGCAAGCACCGGCGCTCGAGACTTCAGGCGCGATCCAGAAGTGTACGTGCTTCTCGAACGTGAACGAGACTGCCAGCGAGCGGGCTCCGGCGACAGAATCTCAACTGGCAAGTAGTCGAGGAGCCCGTTGGAAGTCTCGAGACGAACGACGAGTGAGCAACCGACACGCAACGAAGCTCGAGACTTCACGCGCGATCTAGACGCGATCGGCCGGTCAACGTGAACGAGACTGCCAGCGAGCGGGCTCCGGAGACAGAACCTCAACTGGCAAGTGCTCGAGGAGCCCGTTGGAAGTCTCGAGACGAACTCCAGCGCTCGACACTAAGAGCCAAACGCAGAACGACCCGGACCGACGAGTCGGACCGGGTCGTCGAGCTGCGAGACTCGGGAAGCTCAGCTGTTGGCCGCGGCTTCGCGGTTTGCCCGTTCGAGCTGCCTCCGGATCTCATCGCGCTTCTCGCGAAGCTCGTCCATGCGCGCCTTCATGTACTCGTCGAAGTCGACGGGATTGAGCTGCTCGTCGATGTAGTAGACACGCGCGAACTTCTGGACATCGTTGTTCTCGCGGAACTGGATGTTGCCGGTCACGCCGGGGAAGTTGGACAGCGTCTTCATCCCCTTGGCAACGTCACCGGGCAGCATGAAGCCACCCTCCTTGAGCGCTTCCACGAGCACGATCACGGAGTCGTAACCGTACGCCGAGTAGAGATCGGGTTTCTTCTGATGTTTGGCCTCGTACGCCGCGACAAACGACTTGGTCGGCTCGTTCTCGTCGTTCGGATCGAAGACCGTCTGCGTCATGTACGAACCGCTGGCCGCACGTCCCGCTGCCCCGAGGACCTCGGGGCTCGCCAGAGCAGAGCTGGCCAGGATGAAGGCTCGCTTCTCCGGTGACGTCTGAACGAAGCCATTGTCGCGGAGCGACTGGATGGCTCTCACCAGGCTGTCGCCGGTAGCCGCCACGTAAATGGCCTGAGCTCCGGTTGCCACGGCTTCGCTGACCGGGCCGGCGATGTCGGCAGAGTCAGCGTCGAACTCGAAACGACCGAGCATCTCACCGGACCAGGCATTCTCGAAGGAGTCGGCCGCGCCCTGACCAAACGCATCCGAGGCCGCGAGTACTGCCACCTGCTCCTGCTTGAGCTTGTCGACGACAAACGGCGCCATGGCCACCGACTCCGCCTCTGAGCTCAGGAAGATGCGAAAAAAGTTCTTGGAGATTCCGCTGAGCTCCGGGCTGGAAGCGGTCGGCGACAGCAGCAGCTTGCCGGCTTCGTCTGCCGCGGGCACCATGGCGAGGGCCTCGGCGCTCGAAACACCGCCAATGGCCGCCATGGCCGTCGTGTAGACGTCGGCAAGCAGGTTCGCGGCTTGAGCGGGATCACTCCCGGAGTCTTCGATCCGGAGACTCACTTCGAACTCGAGGCCGCCGTTGGTCTGCACCTCTTCCAGCGCGAGCTCCATGCCTCGCTGGATCTCCTGGCCATAGACGGAGTAGCTCCCGGAGAGCGGGATGACCGCCCCGATCTGCACCGCTCCCTGCTCGACGCAACCAACTGCCACCAGGCAGCAAAGAAGCGCTGTCAATCCGATGAGTATCGGCTTCTTCATCCTCTCGTCCTCTGTCACTTGACTCTGTGGTTCTTGGCTGATTCTGGTAGCGACTGAATGAGTCTCGAGTACGGACCGCCGGCCCGGGTTCACCAGAAGTCTGAGGCGGGGCCGGTTTTTCTATGTTACCGATGTTGACCTGTCAAGCTCGGACTGAGTTCCCGGAACCGCCAAATCCTCGCCAAATGGGGGTTCTGGAGCTCTCTCGGGACCGAGCAGGGCCAAAGGCCCACGCCAGGCAGCGTCGCCGTCGATGTCCTCTACAACCAGTCGATAGCCCCACGCATTCTCGGTCGAGCGCGGAAGTTGCTCGAAGTGTCCTATCACGTGCGCTCGCAGCGACGCCATCACGCCGCCGTGGCTGACCACGACGACGACCTCGCCACGATGACGCGAACTGATGGTCTCGAGCTCGGGCGCAATGCGCGCGGCGACCTCGCGCAGCGACTCGCCGCCAGGCGCCTTCAGATCCCAACGCCCCAGCCCAAGTCGTTCTTTTCCTTGAGGATAGAAGTCGGAGTAGGGAGCTCCCTTGAACTCTCCGAAACTCTGCTCACGGATCTCTGGAACGACGATCGGACTCAGGCTGAAGTGGGCGCCTATGATGCGGGCTGTCTCGTGCGCTCGGTGATAGGGACTCGCATAGAGCGCGGTGGGCTCATAGTGCTCGCGGAGGACTCCACCCGTACGCTTGGCCTGAAGCTCCCCGAGATCGGTCAGCGGCTCGTGATCGTCGAGAGTGAACCGCTGTTCTCTGTTGGCAAGGCTCTCACCGTGCCGAATCATCAAGAGAACGGTGCGGCTACCTTCGATGCGACGACCTTCAGGCTTTGAGCCTTCAGATTGGCCGGCGTCAGACTTTGGCACGGCGAGATTGGGCTGGTCGGAGTTCGTGTCCACGTGTTTCTCCAGTTCCACTTCGACCGTATCCGTAGAGCGAGGATCGGCGTCGCGAGAGATGCGGTCTTGCGAGCTACACTCGCGGAGCCATCGTAGGCTCAGCCGAGTCCGCTCCCGATGAAGCTCTGCATGAGTTCGTCATGAAGCCGGTCGACACCTCACGATGACGTTCGTCGCGAGAACGTCCGTAGACGCGCCGAAAGGATAACCAGGATGTCCGAATCTCAGAACCTGATCGCCGTGGTGAAACGCGACTGCCCCACCTGTCAGCTCGTGGTGCCGGTGCTCGATGAGATGCGGCAGCAGGGACTCGACCTGGAGGTCATCACCCAGGACGACCCGACCTTTCCCGAGGGGCTGGGGGCGAAGCACGATGCCGATCTCACCACGTCCCACGGCCACGGTATCGAGGTCGTGCCCACCCTGATTCAGCGTTCCGGCACCACCGAGCAGAAGCGAGCCATCGGCTGGAATCGCGACGAGTGGCGCGAGCTGACCGGCATCGACACCCTGGGCGACGCACTCCCAGTCATGCGTCCTGGCTGCGGCGCATTGAACCTCGAGTCACCGCATCTCGAACGTCTCGAAGCGGCCAGTGCACAGCCGCTCGACGCGCGACCGATCACTCTCGGAGACCTCGAAGATGACGTCGAAGCGTGTTTCGCGCGAGGCTGGACGGACGGACTGCCCGTTGTCCCTCCGACAGAGCTCCGCGTCCGCAAGATGTTGACAGGCACGAGCCGTGCCGCCGACGAGGTCGTCACCAAGGTGCCACCCGACTACGCACCCTGCACCGTCGAGAAGGTCGCGATCAACGCCGTCATGGCGGGATGCCTGCCCGAGTACCTGCCCGTGGTCATCACCGCAGTCGAAGCCGCCTGCACCACCGAGTTCAACTGGCACGGACTGGCCGCAACCACCTACTTCGCGGGACCGGTCATCGTCGTCAACGGTCCCATCTGTAAACAGCTCGGCATGAACTCGGGCATCAACGTACTCGGCCAGGGCAACCGCGCCAACTCGACCATCGGCCGCGCGGTCCAGCTGACCTTGCGCAACGTTGGCGGCGCGCGGCCAGGCGAGATCGATCGAGCCACCTTCGGCAACCCGGGGAAGCTCAGCTTCTGTTTCGCCGAGAACGAAGAAGACTCCCCCTGGTCTTCACTGGCCACCGAGCGCGGGATTCCGGCCGGCGAGTCCGCCCTGACCCTGTTTGCGGGCGAAGGGCCGCGCGGCATTGTCGATCAACAGTCGCGCGAGCCAGAGTCGCTCGCGAGATCGTTTGCCCTGGCTCTGCGCTCCGTCGCCCATCCCAAACTGATCATGGGCTTCGACGCAATCATGGTCATCGGTCCGGAGCACGCTCGCGTCTTCAGAGAAGCCGGTTGGGACAAGGACAGGCTCCGCGGCGCGATCCAGGAGAACCTGCTCACACCCGCGAGCGAGCTGCTGCGAGGCGCCGATGACTGTGCCGAGGGGATTCCTCGCGGAACCATTCCAGACGATCAGATCGTGCCCAAGTTCAGACCCGACGGTCTCCTGTTCGTTCACGCTGGCGGGAGGGCCGGTCTCTTCTCCGCCATCATCGGCGGCTGGGTCAACGGTGAGGGCGGCAGCATGCCGGTCACCCGGGCGATCACACGCTAACGAGTGCGACACCACGATGCCCTTGATTGAAGCCGGCTATCGTCTCGCCCACTTCGAGATCAAGGGGCCGCTCGGCAAGGGCGGTATGGGCGAGGTCTACCGAGCGCGCGACACTCGGCTCGGGCGCGACGTGGCGGTCAAGCTACTCCCCGAGTCTCTGAGTAGCGACGAGGACTTCCGCCGCCGTTTCAAGCGCGAAGCCGAGGTGCTCTCACAGCTCCAGCACCCCAACGTCTGCACCCTCTTCGACGTTGGCGAGCACGACGGGCGTGACTTTCTGGTCATGGAGCTTCTCGACGGCGAAACGCTCCAGCAGCGGCTCGAGCGCGGAGCCTTGACCGTCGAGGAGCTCGTCGCGACGGGATCGCAGATCTCTGAAGGCATCGAGGCAGCGCACCGAAGGGGGCTGGTCCATCGCGACCTCAAGCCCGGCAACGTCATGCTCACGTCGTCGGGCGCCAAGGTGCTGGACTTCGGGCTTGCCAAAGGCGCGACGCGACACGCGCAGCCCGTCGGCACCCAGCTGCCTACTGCAATCCCCGAGGCAATGGCACCACTCGGAGCGGACGAGGTGCAGACGAGGGATGGTGCGGTCGTCGGCACCCTGCACTACATGGCACCCGAACAGCTCGAGGGTCGCGCGGACGCCCGCTCGGACATCTGGGCTCTCGGCGCGATCCTCTACGAGATGGCCACTGCCCGGCGTGCCTTCGAGGCTCCCTCGGCGGCCAGGCTGATGGCTGCAAT
>JANQPS010001162.1 GCA_028285365.1 Thermoanaerobaculia bacterium
GCGAGCTTCGACGCGATCTACTCGATCGAAGCGACTTGCCATGCTCCAGACAAAGTCGACCTCTACCGCGGTCTACTCCGCCTGCTCGAGCCAGGAGCCGAATTCGCGAGCTACGAATGGTGCCTCACTCCCTCCTTTGATGCCAAGAACCCGGTTCACGTCGATCTCAAGAAGACCATCGAGCGCGGCGATGCCCTTCCCGACCTCGGCACGACCGAGCACGTCGTCCGCGATCTCCGGTCTGCGGGTTTCGACGTCGTCGTCGCAGTCGACAAGTCCCAGGACCCCGCCATGGAGATCCCCTGGTACGTCCCCCTCACCGGGCAGGAGCTGCGACTGAAAACGCTTCCACGAACTCCAATCGGGCGCTGGCTCACCAGGCGAGCACTCATGGTGCTGGAGGGGATTCGCATCGCCCCCAGAGGGTCGCAAAAGGTCTCCGCATTGCTCAACGAGACCGCCGACGCTCTGGTCGAAGCCGGCAAGCTCGGCATCTTCACTCCGAGCTTCTACGTCCGAGCTCGCCGTCCTCGCTGAACACCGCGCCAACGACTTGTCAGTCGACAATGCTGACATTCGTCACGAGACCCGCTCCATCCTGCCTTCTAGTCTGGACACCGCAACGGAATCCAAGACCCCAGGAGGTAGATGGAATGCTTCGACGACCCATCATTCTCGCCAGCGTGACGGTTCTCTCGCTGGCTCTCGCCGAGACTGCACACAGCTCGACGACGGAGACGCGCTCGGGTGCCAACGACCGATCGTTCGAGTTCCAGGTTCGCGCTCCGTTCTTTCGGGGAATCGAAGGTGACGCCGAACAGTTCGCGCTCGCCATGAGGATCTGCGAAGAGAAGCTCGCTGAAGATCCCGATCACGCAGAGGCTCTCGTCTGGCACGGCGCCGGACTCTTCTTCGAGGCCGGAACGGCCTTTCAGCAGGGCGACTTCCCGAACGGTTCGAAGAAGTGGACTGATGGCCTCGCCAAGATGCAGCGCGCCGTCGACCTGAGTCCAAGGGACGTCGCGGTCCGGATCCCGAGAGGAGCTACTCTGCTGCAGGCGAGTCGCAACACACCAATCCCTTCGCAAGCCACGCAGCTCCTCGAGCTCGCCGTTACCGACTACGAAGTCACCTACGACCTGCAACGGTCTTACTTCGACAAGCTCTCGGAGCACGCTCGTGGTGAGCTCTTGCTGGGGCTCCTGGACGGCTATCAACGACTGGACAGACCCGACCAGGTCGAGGAGACCCTCGACAGGATTCGCACGTCACTGGCTGGTAGCGACTACCTCACCCAGGTCGAGACCGCGCTCGCGACGGATAACGGACTCCAAGGGCTCGGCGAGCGCACCTGTTCGGGCTGCCACAACTAGCATCCTCGGCGCCGGACCCGAATCCCGCCCATCGAGAGCCCTGACGAAACGTTCAGGGATCGACGACAAACCAGCCACCGACGCCGTCCTCGAAGCCATCCCAGAAGACGAGGCCACACAATCCGAGCTCGCAGAACTCGAATGCTCCGAGATCGGGAAAAGTGTCCTGCGGGCGCAGCTCGTGACCGGTGTGCTTCTTGTACTGGGTTAGCGGCTCGTGATCGGGAAGCACGTCCGGATGAAGAGGACGACCCTCGTCGACCAGCTCCGCATCGGACTGGGGACGGAAGTCCTGGGACGCCTCATCGACGAATCCGGGATCACCGCCAGTCAACCACGTCTGATCATCGTTGATCGTTCCGGTCAGAGCACCGTGACTCGCTACCCAGCCAGACTTCACCCAGTTGCGAGTGAGATCGAGCACTCCCGCGGAACTGAGCATCGCAAGCCTGGAGCCGGCGGCGCTCACGTAGAGGACGTTGTTGCGCACGTCGGCGGTTTCGTCGTTGGTCGATAGTCGCAGCAGCGTGGTGTTGCCACTGCGAGTCGAAACGACGGTGTTCTGAAAGAAGTGGAGCGTCCCCTTGCGATAGTCGCCCGTCGTGCCACTGTCACCACCGTAGTGGACGATCTGGCTGTTGCCCTCGCCGTCTGACTCGATCAACACGTTGCCGTAGACGAAAGTCTCGTCGTAGCTGGGATGGTCGACTACCACGCTCGAGTCTTCAGCGTCGACGAGATCCAGCTGGCGATTGCCATCCTCGATCCAGTTGTGGCGCACCACCAGCCCTGCCGAACGATCTTTGAGGTTGTTGCCATCGGCGCCGGCTCGCAGAGCCCCGAACCGGTTGTACTGATAGACGATGCCTATCGCTGCGGTGTAGGCGTTGTGGTGGAAGACGCTACCGGAGATGCCGTTGGAGTGGAGGGTGTTGCGCTCGATGAGGATCTCTCGGGTTTGGCCGCCGAAAACACCGATGAACAGGCCGTTCCCGGAGTCGTGGAGCACACAATCGCGAATGACGAGATGTTCTGCTTTCTCGACGTAAATCGAGGCAGCGTTCTGCGCGTAGCTCTGGGTGTTGCCACTGTCGTCCGTGAAAGTGAACGGGGGTCGGCCCGAGCGAATCTCCAGTCCCTCGACGACGATCCATGCGGGCAGCCCGTCCGAGGGTGTGCTCGAGCCGCCGACCTTCAACACGCCGCGGCTTTCGTTCCAGAAGCTGAGTGACGTCGGGGTCACCGCGCCATTGCCGTCGATCACTGGACGCTCACCGTTTGGCCCGCGTACACCGCGCACGACGATCGGCGACTGTTCGGTGCCACGCCGATTGATCACCCACTTCTCTCTGTAGGGCGCAGCGCGCCAGTGGATCACGACCTGATCACCCGGCTGAAGCGAAGCCCAAGGGACGTCACCAATCGATGCCAGTGCTTGTTCAGGACCGACGTGGTACTCGGCAGCGATCAGAGCTGCCGCTGGTCCAAGGACGAGGGCGAAGATGAGACTGAAGAAGCCTCGAAACCAAAACATAGACGCATCAGTATATCTTGTCCCGCGCCAGCTGGCGTGGACTTGTGTTCCCGCGTCTCGACGAGATGTTTCACGACGACTGACTCAGCAAGCGTTCGTTTGAACGGCGGCGCGGACAGAGTTCCGAGACTAGGGTTCCTAGACCAGAGTTCCGAGACTCCTCTACCTCACTCCGCAATGTGACAGGCAATGCGACAGCGAGAGTAGCCCTTGCGAAGTGCGAGAGGCTCAGTCGCCCAGCTTTGCCAGCCACTCGGTGAGATCGGCGAGCTGCTTGTCGTCACCCTTCCAGGGCGACTTGTGCTTGCTGCCGTCGACCTCGACCTCGCGCTTGAGATAGCCGGTCAGCCATTCAGGATCGCGTTTCGTGCCGACGTCACTGAGATCGGGGCCGAGCATCTTCTCGGAGCTGGTCGTGGCTTCGATCTCGAATCGCTCCATCGCATGGCAGCGATTGCACTTGAGCTCCTCGAACAGCGGAGACACGGTGATGGCATCAGCGGACTCTTGCGCTGACACAGCGACGGCACCCAGAACACAAGTCACCATCAGCAGAACAACACGATTCATGAATCGGCTCCAGTTGGAGTTGGTCGTCGAAGGACTGCAAGCACGAAAACCAGCACACCGGCAGCCATACATGCAGAGGCCACGAGGAAAGTCGTAAACGACACCGGGTTGGCAAAAAACAGGCTCACCAGTTCGAGAGCCAACCCCACCGCAATCAAGACACTCGACCAGAGGATCGAGCGCGGAGCACTCAAAAGGAACCTGCTCATCGCGTTCGCCTTGTCAAGGCCGAGTCTCCTGCCACAGATCCATCCCGTCGAGCTCTGTGACCTCATGGTAGAGGTCGTGACATTCGGAGCACGACACCTCGTCCGAGACCAGCGCCTCGATGTCGTCGACATGGAACTCGTTCTCGGCAAAGCTGCGCGCGCCTCCATGACAGTGGAGACACTCCCGATTCGAATAGGGGCGGTAGAGCTCGAGTGTTTCTGGCACGGTACCGAAGGCGTTCACGAGCAGGTGTTTCACCCCGCTGATCTTGGCCTGGACGTCACCGAACATCGCATACGTGGTGTGACACGTGTAACACGCCTCATCGCGAGGCACCCATCGATTCTGATAGTGGGCCGCAGGCACGTAGCTCAGATCGTCCACCATCATGCTGGTCCCGTAGTCCTCCATGACGTGACACGACATGCAGAACTCCGTCGACTTGGAAGTCGCCAGGTGATGGTTCGTTCCCACGTAGATCATGACGATTGGCAACGCCACGAGCGTCACGACGAGCAGACCAGTTCCCATACCTGCCACGACACCGGCTGTCGCCGCGTCGTGCGAGCCTCCCTCGCGGCGCGCTCCGAGAGCTCGCGCCAGAACAAACAGCACGAGAACGAGAGTCGCGCCCACCGCGATCGCAGTCATCGCGACAGGGGTGTTGGGGGGTGGGGGGACGAACATCCGTTGGAACTACTCTGATGAAGCCTAGAAACGATAGCCGAAGCCGAGCTCTGCGATCTCGGCGTGGGAGTCGTTGAAGCCTCGCACCTCCGAATAGTCGACCGAGCGCAGCGAACCGTAGAGCAGGTAGTTCTTCGGCAGAGGAATCTCGGCCGTTACCCGAAAGTCGTCGCGCTCGCGAGCAAAAGACCCGTCGTTGTCGTAGCTCCTGAAGAGTGCCTCGACGCGCGCCCCCCCGCTGCCACGACCACCTTGCTCCCAGGCAACCCGCGCATCGATGAACTCCGCGTCACTGTCGAAGAAGACCGGAAAGAGGAACTCCTGCCCACCCATGAATCCTGGAAGCGTCACCACGTTCTGGTCGATCGAGCGGTCGTTGTCGATCTGGGCGACGCCGAGCGACAGATCCCAGGAATCGAGTCGATAGCCGAACCTCAGATCCAGGTGATCGACGTTCGAAGTCCATCCCGACGTCGTGTTCTCGCGGTCGTATCCTCGGTAGGACGCCGTGGCGTAGAGGCCGCTGTCGTTCTGATAGCGGACCTTGAGTCGCAGGCGCTCGCGATCCGTCGGCGACGCCGTCGTGAACGGATCGTCGATCGAGCTGTCCTCGAGGTGCAGCTCGAGGGTGAGCTCCTTCATCGGCTGATAGGTGACGCTGGCAAACAGGCCCGTCAAGTCGGTCGACTCGCCGTGAAGATCGGCGCCACTACCAGAGGTGCCCTCGAAGAGAGCAAACTCGGAGTCACGCTCCTCCTGGAGCACGCCGCCACCGATGGTCAGGCCATCGACCACGGCGAACTCGACGCCAAACTCGAAGCCCGTGGTCTCGAGGTCCCAGAGCTGGCCACCCACGAACTCTTCGAAGGAGGAGCTGCCGTCCTGATCGAGACTGTAGCTACGGACTCCCGCGACCAGGGCCAGCCTGTTCGTGACCAGGAACGAAAAGTCGACGTTGAACAGCTCGGCGTCCCGCTCGATGCGTCCGGGACCCGACGTTTCGGTTTCGAACGGCTGGCCCCTGAAGTCGGTACCCGCGCCGCGCTCGTCGGCAAACGTCTCGAGATCGAGCTCTTGAAACGACGCTGACGCTGAAATCGACATCCTCTTGGACGGACGCCCTTGCAAACGCAAGGTGTGCTGATTCGACTCGAGATCGGTCGGCTGGTCGAGGAAGTAGAAGTCCACGATCGACGCGTCCTCTGGGTCTTCACCGAGCGAGCGACCCGGTAGGAAGACGTGGGAAGCGTTCTCGAAGTCCCGGATCCGCTCGTCCAGAACCAGGGTGACCTTGCCCAGGTCGAACTGCAGCGCCACTCCGAACTCGTCGAGCGACTCGTCGATCGGACGATCCATCTCGAACTCGTCACGCTGCAGGTCGTAGACGGTCGTGCTTTCACCATGGCGCGTGTAGCGATCGAAGGTCACGTCGAGCACGGTGCGATCGTTGAGCCGGGCTTCGAAGAGAGCGCGGTCGTGGACACGGTCGACATCCCATGTGTGGAAGTCACCCGCCGCAGACAGCTCCGGCACGGTCTGCTCTACGGGAAGAATGAGATCTTCGTAGGAGTAGTTGGACTTTCTCCGATCCAGCTGGAAGCGGTAGGCACCGTACTTGCGCGCCGCGAAATGCATGCTCTCGTAGGGATCACCACCGAGGTGATCCAGGTCCAGCTCCAGTCGATCCAAGAAGTCCGACTTCGGCTTGAGGTTGAAACGTAGGCCGAAGAGGCGCACACCCTCTTCGAGTCCGAAGTGCTGTCGATACTTGCCTTCGGCACCGTCCGTATCGACGAAGCGGTAGCCGATCACGAACTGACCGTCGAACGTGTCGTCCTCTGCGGCAACCACGGCAGGCCCGCCCGCCAGACAGAGCAACAGGGTGAGCAGTAGCGGGAGCGAGCCGGGCCGCAGCGAGCTCGCTCGGAACTGAAGACAGTCGATCATCTTGACCTTGCGCATCTATGACCTCGTTCTGGGATGACTCGGACTACTTGAGAAACGCCGGGTCCAGATGGGACCCATGGATCGTCACGTGACAGTTCGTACAGAGAGTCTCGGACGTGAAGCGGGTGTGAAAACCCGGCACCGCGCCGTGACAGCTGTAACACTGATCGGCGACACTCTGATTGGTGAGCAGGTGGCGATTCGGGGAGCCATGCGGCGAGTGGCAGGCCGTACAACCCTCCACACGCTGAGCCCCGTGCTCGAAGACGAATGGACCGGCCTGAGCCTGGTGACAGGTCGAGCACTCCTGCTGCTTGAAGCCACCGAGCTGGATCCGCGCCGATGGCTCGTGAGGATCGTGGCACGAGGAGCAGCTCAGGGTCCCTTCGTCGAGTCGGTGGTGCTCGGTGAAGGCAAACGTCTGGGCCTGATCCACGTGACAGCTGCCACAGCCATCCGTTCCAGCGTCGAACGTCGCAGGCTTGGAGTGGGAGCCGTGACAGTCGGTACAGGTGAGACCCGCACGGGCATGACTGGTCCGCTCGAAGCGCGGATGAGACCGGCCGTGGCACTGCTGACACGTCGCAGTCGACGAGGCAGGACTGTCGGCGAAGTTGAACACCGCCTCCTCGCCGTCACTCTGGAGATGAGCCTCGGCGTCGGTGTGGCAGCTCGTACACGCGTTCGTTGCGCCTTCAGTGCCCAGCATGCCAGTCACCAGAGCCTGGCGTTTGAGCGCTACGTGGGGCGTCGCGTCGAGCGCCTCGTAGGCATCTGCGTGGCAATCGCTGCAGGTCAGACCGCTCTGGGCCTGCCCACCGTGCGCGACCGCGAGCGGCGCAGTCGTCTCGCTGCTCCCAGCAGTCTCCGAGCTCGTGTTCGCGGCAGACGACCCCTGGGCCGCAAGTGCCCACGAGATCGACGAGACGATGATCAAGAAGAACACAAAGGTGGTTCGCGTGTTCACGACGCCCTCCTCAGGGTCGGAGTGTCAAGTCCTGGGATGATTTGTCCGAAGGCGACACACCTTTGGGGGTGATTGCGCCTCGCTGCTCTCGGATCGGTCATTGGGCATCGCCCTCCGGATTGGCCAACTGTCGCCAGACCTCTTCGACGCGCTCGCGACTCTCGGCCAACAGTTCCTCGAAGCTGTCGTACGTGAAGGCGTGCGCGGCTGCCGCGGCTCGAGTCAGAGGCGCCTGCGCATCCTCGAGCTGCTGCTCGAGACGAGCGCGGCGGGTGTCATCCTCGATACTGGAGATCAGCCGCACCGCCGGCTCCAACATCTCCCGCACCTGCACGAGGTTCTCGTGAGCGGAGCGCGCCAACGAGGGGTTCTCGGGATGCGGCGCGCGCTTCCCGGCACCGTGGCAACGCTTGCACTGCCGCTCCAGTCCCCGACTCGACAGGAGAAAGGCCCCCGCATCGGTGTGACACGTGGAGCAGCTCGGTGCCCGCCAACCCGTCTCGTCGAGAAGCTCGAAGTGGCGACTCTGAGCAAACGCTTCGAGCTGCGCCTCGTGGCAGCTGCCACAGGTCTTCGGCAGGTTGCTGTAGAAGACGGGGCTCGACGGATTCGAGCTGCTACCGACGTCTCGGTGCGCGAGCGCCGCATCGAACGTCGACGCATCCCCGCCATGGCAGTCCTCGCAGCCGACACCGTGGCGACCGTGAGCCGATAACTGCCAATCCGTGACGTGGCTACGATTCGGCGACACCGTGGCCACGTGACAGTCGGCGCATCGGTTGCTTTCGAAGGCACCGGCCTGAGCACCGACCGGCTCGGCGCCCGCTACGAAGGACGCAAAGAGCAGGGCAGCCGAGATGAGGCACGGGCACGATCCAAGGCCAAGGATCCTCGGGGCCCAACGCCTCGCGACATCGCTCATCGGCATTTCCCGAACTCGCAAGTCACTTCTCAGCCTCTTCGCGGTCGATCCAGTGAAGGTCAGTCGTCACGGCAAGGAAATCGAAACGATGGGGGATGACTGACCAGACGCCTCGTAGTCACCACGACACCCGGGGCCACTACAGCTCGGCCAAACTGTAGAGACGACGGCAACCGATCAACACCGCGAGATCAACCCACCGCATTAGGTAGAAGGCGCAATGGCGCATCCGCTCCCGCGACGCGACAATCGGTCATCGAGACCGAAGCCGCGCAGGCGTTCCGCCCCGTGGCTTCGCAGTCCGAGTGGAGCACGACGAACAGGAGGTCGCCATGACACTCGCCAGAAGAAGAGAGGCGTCGCTTTTCCGCTGTTTGACTCGCGGCTCGATCTCGGTCGCCGTGGTGATCCTTCTTGCGAGTAGCGTCGCGTGCCGGGGGCCCAAGTCCGCAGCCGGCTTTCGACTCCCCGACGGAGACTCCGTCATCGGGCAGAGAGTATTCGTCGACAACTCGTGCCATTCGTGCCACACGGTGGTGGGAGTCGAGCTCGGTGAGCCGATCACTCGCGGCCCGGTCGACGTCAGACTGGGCGGCCAAACGACTCGTGTGCGCACCTACGGTGAGCTGGTCACTTCGATCATCAATCCGTCCCACCGGCTCGCCCCGCTACCCGGAGCCGACATCACCAACGAGGACGGCACGTCGCGGATGCCTTCGTTCAACGACACGCTGACCGTTCAGCAGCTGATCGATCTGGTGGCTTTCCTTCAGGAACACTACGAGGTCGTGCCACCGGCCTACGAGTACCATCCCTACACCTACGGCCCCTGAGTCCCTCTCGCCAGACTGGGGCCGGCAGCCGACGACCTCATGTCCCGACCCAGCGAAAGCCCTGAGGCGCTACTCGACCACTGGATCGACGACCGTCGAGAGAATGGCTTCGCGCTCATCGAGACTCATATCTCTCGGGTCCTCGTTGGTGCCGAAGACGTCTACAAGCTGAAGAAGCCGGTCGACTTCGGCTTTCTGGACTTCACGACTCTCGAGAAGCGGCGGCGGGCATGCGAGGCGGAGATCACCCTCAATCGTCGGCTGGCACCGGACGTCTACCTCGGCACCCTTGCTCTGATCGACGATGGCTCGGCACGCCTGGTCCCGGGCAACGGTCAGGAGAATGTCCTCGAATGGGTGGTCCACATGCGTCGCATGCCCGACCACACCCGGGCCGACGTGATGCTTCGCGAAGGCCGGCTCGGACGAACGGAGATCGGCGCTCTCGGACGAACGCTCGCGGAGTTTCACGACCGATGCCGCGAAGACGAGAACACTCGGGAGTTCGGGAGCTACGAGACGATCCGGGCCAACGTCGAGGAGAACTTCGCCCAAACTCGCGATGTCCTCGGCGAGCTCGTCGATCAGGCGGTTGCGGCAGAGATCGAAGCCTGGCAGAAGTCCTTTCTCGACTCTCGGCGCGAGCTGTTCGCGACCCGGGTCCGCGAGGGAAAGATCCGCGACGGGCATGGCGACCTGCGCCTCGAGCACGTCTACTTCGACCAGGACACCGCCGCTGCCGATAGCGGTGAACGACACGTCGGCGACAAGATCGAGATCCTGGACTGTATCGAGTTCAACGACCGCTTTCGCTACGCGGACGTCTGCTGTGACGTGGCGTTCCTCGCCATGGACATCGCCAGCTCCGGCTCGGTGGAGCTCGCGGAGCATCTCCTCGCTGAGTACGCTCGCCACTCCAACGACTTCAGTCTGTATCCACTCGTCGACTTCTAT
>JANQPS010001197.1 GCA_028285365.1 Thermoanaerobaculia bacterium
AGCCCGCTCGAGCTGAGGCGAAGCCCGTGACGCCGAAGAGCGACAAGTGGCAGCGGTTGATCACCCTGTGGCGGACCACTCTCGTGGAGAGGCCGTGAGAGTGGTCCGCCACAGGGTGATCAACCGCTGCCACTTGTCGCTCTTCGGCGTCACGAGCTTCGCCTCAGCTCGAGCGGGCTCACGCCAAAATGCCGCTTCATGACCTGACTGAAGTTCGACGGGTGACTGAAGCCGACTCGTCTGCTGATCTCGCCCATCGAGAGCTCGGTTTCTTCGATCAGCCGCAGAGCCTCGTCGGCGACCCGAATTGCGGCTGGCTGGTCTCGAGGAGAGTTCCCGAACAGCCTTTGGATGAACTGTCGTCTTTTGTGGAGCCTCAGTAGGGCCAGGGCGCTTCAGGGTCGTAGTCCAACACCTTGAAGGTCGGGAGCCGGTCGCGATCGATCTCTGCACCACGCAAGAAGATGGCACGAATCCGGCGGAGATTGGAGACATCGGCCAGTGGATCGCCGTCGAGCACGAGCAGATCGCCACTCTTGCCCGGCTCGATGGTACCGATCTCGTCACCGAGACGATACGCATGAGCACCGTTGATCGTCGCGGCTTCGAGGATGCGTTCCGGAGCAACTCCGAGATCTTGGAGCGCCTCCATCCTGTCGAAATGCGCGCGGCCGAGACGCCCCCAAACGACCGGCCCGAGTTCGGCTGCTTCGGGTCCCTGGTCAGTCGCGAGGGTAAAGGGAACACCGGCGTCGAGCCACGCTCGGACACCCGCAGCTGCCTGCTCAAAGGTGGAGCCGGTCAGGCCAAGCCGCCGATTCGCAAGCACGCGGTGCAGGAAGAAGTCTGCGTTGGTCTCAGTCTCGGGGTTCCAAGCGCGAGTCTTCTCCAACTGGCGCTTCGACGGAATCGCCATGAGCGCCGAGTAGATACCTTTTGACTTCACACGGTCGATCATCGAAGCGATCTCTTCCCGCTGCCGCTCGCTCGCCCGATGGTAAGGCACGCTCATCACGTTCGGGTGTTGGAGCAGATCCGGATCGAGCTCGATGGACAGGCGCAAGCTGTCGACGGAGAAGCTGTGAGTCTGGAGCGGAAGGCCTGCATCGTCGACCACCTTCGCCATAGCCTGCAGCGCTTCGCGCGAGAAGATCAGTGGCTCGACCGGCCCGATGCCGTGACCCGAGACGGCCAGTTTGACGAAGTCGACACCTCGCGCCAAGTAGCGCTTCATGGCGTCTGCCGTCTCTTCGGGAGTCATCGCGAGGAGCTCTGGCCCCATCCCCGCCTCCCACAGCGCGTCGATGCGCCCGCGAATCGCCGGATGAACCCAGCCGCCATAGCGCAGTGTGGGCCCTTCGATGGGCCAGGAGCCCATGAAGTAGCTACTGAACGGTCCACCCAACCCCACGATGTTGCCGGCTATCAAAACCCGCGATCCCACAGCGTCACCTGAGCGCAGCCTCGCGCGGGCCTCGAGCAGGGGGTCGAGTGGCCCCCAGGTGTCTGCCATGGTGGTCATGCCGTACTTGAGACCGACCTGAGCCGACTGCAGGGCGATCTCGACCAGTTGCTCCTCGTACTTGACGAAGAACTCTGGCACGGTCATCAGGATCAAGTGGACGTTGCTGTCGATCAGGCCCGGGGTGATCCACTTACCGGTCGTATCGATACGCTCGCAGCCTTCCGGGATCGCAATCACCGAAGCCGCACCCACTGCGGTGATTCGCTCCCCGCGCAGAACCACAGAGCCGGGAGCGAACACCTTGCCGTCCGACATCGTGATGACCGTGCCGCCAACAAGAGCCCGGCAGCCTTGAGCGACGGCAGCGGCAGGCCAGCAGACCGGGGCTGCAAGCATCACCAGCGCGAGAATCTCAAGCCAGCGCAGTTTTCGCCTCACGTGGCAGCTACTCGCTTTCAAAGGTGTGCTGGCCCGCAGCGCTTACCAGTCATAGCTGACCTTGAAGGTCACGGAACGCGGTCGAATAGTCGTCGCGCGCAGTACGTCGGTGCCCAGAGCGCCCGGAATCACCGACAGGAGGGGCTGGTCGTCACCGAGGTTGTCGATGCCGAGTCGCAGCTCCCAAGGCCCATGGAACGCACCCAGCGAAGCGTTGACTACGTCCTGTGCAGGGATCGGCACCATGCCAAAGTTCCTTGTTGAACCCCTCGGTGGTCGTGCGGTCCTTGTGCCAGTAGTTGGCACGAGCGTAGCCAGCCCAAGACTGGCCGAGCGAAAAGGAGTAGCCGAAATCGACCGACCAGGCATTCTCTGGAGTGCGCCTCAGCTTGTCGCCTCTTGCAATCAAAGGCTCGCGATCGCTCTCGAAGATAAAGGCGTCCTTGGTGAACTCGTTGTCGCTGTAGGTGTAAGAGAAGCCAGCAAAGACTCCGTCGGCGATCAGGTCTTGCGTTGAGAGCTCGACCTCGAAGCCATCCGCCTCCAGATCAGAGGCGTTGGCGGTGAAGGCAAAGACTCCGATCGTGTCGAACACGACCGTCTGCACGTCCTCCCAGTCCATGGTGTAGGCCGCCAGGTTCAGGATGACGCGGTTGCTCGCCCAGGTCGACTTGTAGCCGATCTCGTAGTTGATCAACCGATCTGGATCGAACTTCAAGAAGTCGAACGAGCTGTTCCACGCGGGGCCCACGAACGGGTTGAAGCCACCGACACGAAACCCCTCGGAACGGGTCGCGTAGACGATGTCGTCATCGCCCACGGAACGCGTGACGTGGACTTTGTAGAAAGAGTCGTCGTCACCCACGGTGCCCGTTTCCTGGCCAAAGCTGGCCCCTAGGAACACCGTGTCCTGATCGTTGGTCACTTCCCAATCGAAATAGCGGCCACCGAGCAGCAGCTCCCACTTCTGGCCCAACGAGAAGGACACCTCGCCGAAGACCGCCGCTTCTTCGAACGTCTGGGGCCCTCCGATTCCGAAGATCAGTGCGTCGTCGCCGATCGCCGGACCCCCCGGTCCGGCAATTTCGCGGGTCTCGATCAGGCTGTTCTGATCGAGATCGTCCCAATAGAGCCCTGCGATCCAGGTCACCCGACTACCACTCGTCGAGGCAAGGCGGACCTCGTGGGTCCAGCTCTCTTCGTCGCTGATGTTCAGGTCTCTCGCAAGTGGAATGAAGCCGAAGGCGTTGACGAGGCCGTCCGCGAAGACCCGGTCGAGGTCATACTGCGAGGCGGTGTAGTTCAGCGCAAACTGGCCGACCGTGGCGTCGACGATGAGATTGGTGAGCTGGAAGTCCTGGTCGGCGGGAAGCTGGTCAAAAGGGAGATCAATCCGTAGGTCGCCCAGAGCAGGTTCGAAGGAGCTCGGGTAGTCGGCCTCGATGTCGGAGCGGTGGTGGATGACGGTGATCCCGACCGAGTCGGAGGCCTGAAAGAGGAGCGACCCACGAAGGGCGGTCTCCTGCGAGTCGTTGACTCCTCCTGCACCGGTGGAGATGTTGTCCACGTAGCCGGCGTCGTCGACCGTCTGGGCGGCTACACGAAGGGCGACCCGGTCAGTCCGAAGAGGAACGTTGATATGGCCGGTCAGGCGGAACCCCTCGTCAGCACCACTCGTCGAGACCATCTCACCGAGAAGCCGTCCACCGAGCGCGGACGAGTTGGGCCGGTTCGACGTGAACGAGATCAATCCGCCAACCGCCTGCGAGCCCCAAAGTGTCCCTTGTGGTCCGCGCAACACGGACACTTCCCCGAGATCGAATAGGCGATAGTTGTTGCCAAAGCGGGGAGCGCCGTCGAGATACTGGCCAACCACCGACACAGTGTTGTCGGCGACTGGCGAAAGCCCGCGCATCGAAGCGAGCGAGAAGCCGCGGCCAGGTCCGCCATTGTCGACGAAGTTCGTGCCGGGAGACTGCACGATCATCTCGTCGAAGTCGACGGCGTCAAGACGATCGAGGCGCTCCGAATCGAAGGCCGTGATGGCGAGCGGAATCTCCTGAGCGCTCACTTCACCGCGTTTCGTCGCGGTTACCGTGACCGACTCGGCAAAGGTAGCCTTGTCGTCATCAGCCTCCTCGTCGTCGGGATCCTGGGAACGAGCAGGTAGCGGCAGTACTAGAGCCAGGCACATCAGGCTGGCCAGGGCCCATCCAACCAGGCGCCAGGTTTTCAGGAAATCTTGCCGACTGCCGTCGTGTTCCATCATCGTCTCCCTGAGAGGTGTCCGCGTCCTACTCTCCCTCCGATGCACCGTGCTCGCAAGCGCTAGTCGACGAGTCGCGGCTATTCACGCCGAGTCGCAGGAGGATCCGGACGAGTTGCTTGTCCGTGGGCGCTTCGGAACCGTGTCCTGCCTGTTGAACAGGCGAATCAAGCCTCGCTCGTCGCCGTCTCGAGGCCCCTGCGAAACGAATCGCGATAGGTCCTGCTCATACGCAGGGTCTGGCCGTTGTGCAACAGCACGTCGAAATCACCGTGCGCAGTTGGCCTCAGTTCGTGCACTTGATCGAAGCAGACGAGTGCACTTCTGTGGACCCTGCCAAAGCTGCCCCGCAAGCGCTGCTCGACGTGTCTCAGGGAGTCGCGCAACAGGAAGTCGCCGTCGAGAGAATGAAGGCGGATGTAGTCGCCCGCAGCCTCGATCCAGACAATGCGTGTGATGTCGATCGCCAGCTCTCGAGCCTCGTGGCGAACTAGGAAACGCCGAATAGCGGCCTCGGGCTCAGCCAACGGCGTCATGTGATCAGCGGCGCCTACATCGTCTCCGGTCAGAAGTGACCGCATCTTGAGCGCGAGCTGTTCGTTGCGCACCCGCTGGCAACGTCGGCGGGCCCGATCGAGCGCAACCTCGAAGCGATCATCGTCGATGGGTTTGAGAAGGTAGTCGACCGCATCGACCTCGAAAGCAGCCAACGCAAACTCGGAATAGGCCGTCACGAGAACGACCGCCGGATCGAGCCCCGGGGGCAACCGCTGGAGCATCTCGATACCACTCGTTCCCGGCATTTCGACATCGAGAAACAGAATGTCCGGAGCCAACGTATGGACACGCTCGAGGGCATCCCCGGCGCTGCGACAAACGCCAACCACCTCGACATCGTCGTACTGCTCCAGTCGCAGCCGGATCCCTTCTTGCGCGGCCGGTTCGTCGTCCACGACCAGGACCTTGAGTTTGATCACGGTGCCACCGGCGAGAGCTTGGCCCGCGTCAAGGGAATCAATAGTCGCAAGGTGACGCGACCACTCGCCGAATCGATCAGCGACAACTCGTGGCTCGAGAACATGTGCTCCAGACGCTGCCTCGTGTTGGTCAGTCCTATCGCCTTCGTGGCTCGCTCGCTCCAGCTCTCGGCAAGCCCGACGCCGTCGTTCTCGATCGCAAGCAACAGGTGATCCTCTTGACGCTCCGCCTGGATGAGAACTTCGCCACCGTCTTCGAGCGCGGCGATACCGTGACAGATCGCGTTTTCGACGAGGGGCTGCAGGAGAAGTGGGGGCACGAGCGCATCTTGCACCCCGTCCGCAACTTCGAGGCGCACTCGGAGCCGCTCACACCAGCGAGCCCTTTCGACATCGAGATAGCTCTGCAACAGTTCCAGCTCTTCGGAAAGCGGGACCGCATGCCGTCCCTGGAGCTCGAGTGCGGCAGAGAGAAAGCGACCGAGTGACGCGAGCATCTGCCGCGCCGCACGAGTGTCGCCACGAAGGACCTGCGTCGAAACCGCGTTCAGGGCATTGAGCAGGAAGTGCGGCTGGAGCTGTCGGTTCAGTGACTCGATCTGTGCCCGTGCGAGAGCCATATCTCGCTGCGCCACCGCCAGCTCTCGATCCCGAGAGCGCCGCTCGTACTCGCGCGAATGAATCACCAACAAGATAAGCAGGTAGCTGAAGGCAAAAAGGTGCACGTGCGTACTGCTAAACAGCGCCACCACCCATTGGGTGAACGTGTACTCGGATTCTCGCCAGTAGTCCCGCGTGAGCGAATACCAGAACGCGACCGCAACAATGGGCGCCGAGACGACAAAAATGCCTAGCGCGAGGTGAAGGAGGATCGCACGCTCACCTCCCGGCCAGCGAATCGGATGAGCCGCGCCGCGGCAGCCACCAGAAAGCTCACGGGGACGAACAACCACCACGTCGGCAACCCCACCATGGCCTGCCAAATCGTGATCTCCCCCCACCAGCGACCCGCCTGGTAGT
>JANQPS010001237.1 GCA_028285365.1 Thermoanaerobaculia bacterium
CTCGACTTCGACCACGACGGCTGGCTCGACCTCTTCGTTGCGACCTACGTCGAGTATCGCGTCGAAATGGACCGCTCCTGCATGGGACCGACAGGTCAGCGAGACTATTGTGGGCCGCAGGCCTTTCGGGGCGACGCCGATCGGTTGTTTCGCAATCGTGGGGACGGAACCTTCGAAGACTACTCGGCGCGCGCGGGCATCGCCGGAGCTCGCGGCAGCGGCCTGGGAGTCGTCGCGGCCGACTATGACCGAGACGGTTGGCTCGACATCTACGTGGCGAACGATTTGATGGAGAACTACCTGTGGCTCCGTGAGCCACAACGCGGGGCGACACACTTTCGCGAGTCGGCGCTCATGGCGGGGAGCGCCTTCAACCACGAGGGCAAGGCTGAGGCCAGCATGGGGGTCGACGCGGGTGACATCGACAACGACGGGGATTTGGACCTGTTCATGACTCACTTGGCGGGTGAGACCAATACGCTCTACCTCAACGACGGCGCAGGCGGGTTCTCCGATCAGACCCGGGTGACTCGCCTCAACACCAGCCTTCCCTCAACGGGGTTTGGTACCGCGATGCTCGACTATGACAACGACGGCTGGCTCGACATCGCGGTGGTCAACGGAGCGGTCTATCGACTCAAAGAACTCGAAGATCTTGGTGATCCTTTTCCGTTCGACCAGCCCAACCAACTGTTCCGCAACGTCACGGCGGACGTGGGCTCTCTTCAGTTCGAAGACGTCAGCTTGCTTGCTGGAGACGGTTTTTCCGAGGCTGCAACGAGTCGTGGTCTGGCCGTTGGTGATCTCGACAACGACGGTGATCCCGATCTCGTCGTGTTCAACGCGGCGGGGCCGACCAGAGTGTTGCTCAACCGCGTGGGCCAAGATCGAAGCTGGCTGGGCGTGAGGCTTCGAGGAGGGCCAGGCGCTCGAGACATGCTCGGTGCTTCAGCCCAGTTCGAGCGGGCGGACGGGATTCGAATGCTTCGTCGAGCCCGCAGCGAAGCGTCGTACCTCTCGGCCAACGATCCGCGCATCGTGTTTGGCTTGGACGGCGATTCGTCCGGTGGAGATGTAAGGGTTCGCTGGCCGAGCCGGCTGGTCGAGGACTTCACGGTCGAGGAGACGGGTCGGTATCACGACCTGATCGAGGGGGCCGGGCGTCGCGTCACCGCGGAAGACTAGGCCCATGTGTGGCTCTGTCTGTCCGTGTCTCCAGGTCATCCCGTTGGCTCTCCTGCTGTGTCTGTTGGGATGCCTGGCCGAGAGTGAGCAGGCGCCTCTCGAGCCCGTCTCGGTTCCGAGCGACCTGGAGGGTATGGAGCCCCTGGTGCGTGAGCAGTACAGGGAGCTACGTGAGAGGCTGGATGGCCTGCTCGACGCGAGCTCACCGTCCGATGCAGACCTGCTGGCAGCGTTTGGTGACCTCGGCAACTGGCATCACGCGTATCGTGACTTCGAGCGAGCAGAGGTCTCCTACCGGAATGCGTCTGCTCTCGCCGAGAGTGACTTTCGTTGGCCTTACTACCTAGCGCAGATCTTCCGGCGCCAGGGCAGATCCTCGGAGGCCATCGAGGCTTTGGAACAGGCGCTCGATCTGCGGTCAAGCTACGTACCAGCTCTCGTCTCGCTGGGTGAACTGCAGCTCGAACAAGGCCAGGCTGGCTCGGCTGAGCGGTCCTTCGCGCAGGCCCTCGACCTGGTTCCTGCGTGCGGCCGTGCTCACTATGGGCTGGCCAAGCTCGCTCTTGATCGAGGTGATTCGGAGTCGGCCATCCGATCGCTCGAGGAGGCGCTGCGCCAGCAGCCTCATGCAACCGACGTTCACTACTCGCTGGGAATGGCTCTCCGCGACGTCGGTGATCTCGAGAGGTCTCAGAGACATCTGTCGCTCGCGCAGTCCCAGGACGATAGTGCTCGAACCTTGGCCATTCGCGATCCGCTGATGGATCGGGTGAACAGACTCAAGCGCTCTAGGAGCGTCACGCGCGTTCGCCACGCGGAGAGGCTGTTCGAGCTGGAGCGCTACGAAGAGTCCGCGCGGGAGCTTCGTGAGATCATCGCTCAGTCAGGGGACAGTGCGGAGCTCAGGTTCCTGCTCGGTCTGGTGGCTCGTGCTCAGAGTCAGCCCGAGGTGGCCATCGTGGAGCTGAGACGTGCCCTCGAGCTCGACCCCGATCATGGCCCCTCGCACTTTCAGCTCGGGACCATCCTCATGCGGCGCGATCAGCTACAGGCCGCCGAGCGCCATCTGAGGCGGGCAGTCGAGCGTGATCCGGGGCATCGCCAAGCTCGCCACCGTTTGGCCAACCTGCTGTTGGCCGACGGCAGGACAGAAGAAGCACTCGGGTTCTTCGAGTCGGTCATCGAGATCGACCCCTCGAACGCCGCAGCCCACTATGGTTTTGTTCGCAGTCTGATCGACTTGACCCGATGGCAAGAAGCCGATCGTCACCTGAGTGACGTCTTGGACAAACTGCCAGCGGCGCATTCCCTGCGTCATCTCTATGCGCGGCTGCTGGCGACGAGCCCAAGAGACGATCTGCGCGATGGCGAGTTGGCGCTGAGCCTGCTCGGCGTCGTACCGGGGGAGAACGTCAACATTCAGCACGTCCAGACGGTGGCCATGGCTCTTGCAGCGGTCGGGCGATTCGACGAGGCCACCCGGTGGCAGAGTCGGGCGCGCGATGCGGCTCAGAAGGGTGGCAGCCTGGGGGCCGCTCCCTGGATCATCGAGAGGCTGCACCGGTACCAGAACGGTCGCGCTGCTGAGGAGATCTGGGCTCCTGGCGAAAACACGAACCTGAGTCCGCTGCCGGCACTCCAGGGGCGTGAGTGACCGTCCAGGTCGCACCAGGGTTGGGTTGAGTTTGTCCAAGGTCTACTCAGAGCAGGGCGCCAGCGTCGAGGTCGAGAGCGTGGCGAGTGTGGCGCTGGGCCATCACCGTGAACATCTGGTGACCCCGCTCGGTCTCCTGCACGAGCATCGACGCGACCACAGTGACCGCAAAGCCGGTGAAGCAGCCACGCCGATAGTCGTCCCAGCAGTGCTCGAAGGGATAGTCGTCGATACCCGAGGCGAGGAGCCGCGAGTGGTAGTTCCTGACGAGTTCCTGCTCCACTCGCCGTCTTGGCTCGGCGTGCATTCCGCCGCCGATGAAGTAGGCGACGTCCCCGAGCGGCCGGCCTTTCGTCAGGCTCTGCCAGTCGACGACGGTGACTCTGGGAGGGTCGCTCCGGTCGTCGATCAGCAGATTGTCGAGGCGGTAGTCGATATGGACCAGGGAGAAGGGGGATGGATCACCCTCGATCCACAAGTCGCTGTCGGCGTAACTGGCGAGGATGTCTCGTGCGTCGCGCTCGAGGGAGTGACCGTAGCGCTCGAGGAATCCGGGAAGCAGTGTCCTGTAGCGCTCGCGATTCTCGGAGAGACTCGCGGTGTTGGCGGCTCCGAGCCAGTCGAGCTCGAGCAGTGACGTGTCGTTCCAGGTCGGAGCGTGAAGCCCGGTGAGCTCGTCGACTGCTGCGGCCGCGACCTGCTCGCTGCAGCCTTCGATCTGGTCCCCTTGACGCGCAGGAGCGAGGTCGCTGAGCAGCAGGGCAAACAGCGGGCCTTCTCCTTCGATCTCTGCGTAGTAGCACTTGGGTGTATTGACGCTGAGTCGCTCCTGGACTTCTTGATAGAAGCGGACTTCGCGGATGTAGTTGCGGAGCATGACTCCGGTCTGACGACTAGCCGGGTCGTCCGAGGGAAACTTGCCGACCAGCGACTTGGGTGCCCGGTCGATCGCTGAGGGGGCACCGTCCAGATCGAGCACGTAGCGAATGCAGCGACCGAGCTGACCCGTCCCGATGTCGCTGGACGAGAAGCCAACCACCGCGACGTCGTGGCCGTGGCCGCGCAGGCTCTCGCTGAGCCAGTCGGCAGTGACCTCGTCGGGTGTTGGGATGGGCGGGGTCAACCAGGTGCTCCGTCGAGGAAGTCGGCAAAACCGGCCGGGATGTAGGGACCGAGGCAGATCTGCTCCAGGACTCCGCATCCCTCGCGATTGCCGTCGTGAGCTCTGACGACCTGCTGAACGTGAACGTTCTCGAGAGAGAGGGCGTCGAGCTGGGCCGAGTCGAAAGACTCACCGCCGATCGCGAGCTCGCCTTTCCAGTACCCCTGCCCCCAAGAAGGGTGGAGGTAGCCGAGCCCCTTCATGTGGAAGCGCAGCAAAGGTTCCACAGTGATGCTGCGAGTCGAGCCATCGTGCCACTCGTAGTCGAGGCGCGCCGACCGGGCAAAGCGCGTGCCGGGCTCGTAGGACACCTCGTGACTCACGCGTGCGGCCTGCGTCGTGGCAGCCTGCGCGTCGACCACCGCGGCTTCGCTCGACTCGAGCGGTGCTTGGAGACCTTCGCGGTGAAGCGGCCGCCCCTTTGGATCGTCGAAGAAGACCGCGTGGGTGATGTGATCGTCCCACGCCAGCGGTGCCCAGAGAAAAAATGCCGAGCGAGGTGGCTTGGTAGCTCCGCCCGTTTGTGGCTCGCCAACCCCACGAACTCCCCACGAGCGGTCTTTGGTCGCTCTGCAGACAGAGTCGTCCACCGCGATGCCTCCGTCGGGGTGCTCGACTCTCCCGCTCCAGCGGCCGAACTGCGCAAAGCGAGTCGCGTCCATGGCGCGTGTCTGGCCAGACCTCAGGATCTGGCGGCCCTCTTCGATCGGGGCACAACGCGCCGAGAAGCTCAGCTCGCAGGAGATCCCCGTCTCGTTGTCGTCGAGAACCACTCGTGCTCGACGCATCGGCTCGATGATCTCGATTCGGAACGGGCCGACCTGGAGCTCGCTGCGTTGGCGAGGGGCGCGGCGTGAGCCGTAGAAGCAATGCTGACGACCACCTCGCTCTACCACCGAAAAGGCGCAGTCGAGAATCTCGCGATGGGGATAGACCGCCATCCCGATCCCGAAGTAGTAGGACCCGTCTGGAGCGAAGCCGTTGAACCAGGTGCGGTCGTAGAAGTTCCGGTCGCTCGTGGCCGGATGCGCAATCGGCTCGGGCGTCTGATGGATCGGGAAGTCGTCGAATGCGTCCAGCATGAGAGCTCCGAGAGGTGTCGGCTCGACGGCGAACCGAGCGCCCTCTCTCGAGTGCCGAGCCGCAGATTCACTGGTTCCTAGGGAAGCCGACGGCAGTCTACTGCAGCCTCGCGCCAGCTCGAGCGACGGCCAGCTACTGCCCACGGTCAGTCGACGATGATCCGAGCTGGACTCCAGATCTCGCTCCAGCGTAGTCGCTTGGCCGACTCCTCGAGCTGCTGTGGCGAAACGACGGTTGAAGGCTGGGTGAGCTCTCGTTCCAAGGCCAGGGCGTTTGCGGCTCCGTAGAGCGTTCCACGGTTCGAGAGTCCTTCGTCAGCTTCCAGCTCGCACACTACCGCGACGAGCACTCCGCAGAGGGAACACATGAGCATGCGAGCGGCTTCGCTGCCCTGGCGGTACTCGATCAGCGCCCGGCCGCCGCGACAGCGGATCTCGAGTGAGCCCTCAGGGTCGGATACCCAGGCGGCGCCGTGTTTCATGCAGAAGGAGCAGTCGCACGCTCTTGGGACGAGCTCTGCAGGTCTCGTCGTCGTGAGCTGGATCTCGACCTGTCCACAGTGACAGCCACCGAAGATGGGCTCGGTCATTCGTCTCCCCCGCGGCGAAGCGTCAGTCGCGCATCGATTGTGGCAGTGGCGAGCTTCGTCTTCGAGGGCCACGTGACGGCCTGTGGCAGGCAGTTTGGACTCCGTAGGCACTGTCCTGAGTCTGCCGAAGGTCTTGTCCTGAATCCGTAGAAGGAGCCTGTCCTGAGTCTGCCGAAGGGCCTGTCCTGAATCTGTAGAAGGAGCTTGTCCTGAGTCTGCCGAAGGCCTGTCCTGAATCCGTAGAAGGAGCCTAGCCCAGGGCGCCGGTCCAAGTCGTCCGTGCGCGTGTGCTCATCGGACCTCGTCAGTTCTCGGACACGCTCCACGAGATGACAGACCCGGCCTCGAAGCCGTCACGAAAGACCTCGGACGGTCGCGGTGCAAACACCGTGATCGGCTCGGAGTCGCCTCGATGGATGCCGTCCATGACCACGACCTTCAGCTGAAGAGGACCACCCGGGAAGAGCTCGGCGGGAAGCTCGATGTGGTCGTCGTTTTCGATCCAGCCATAGAGGACGTTCCACTCGTCGCCGTTGTCGGAGGCCATGACCACCGCGTTCAGCGGGTCTCCGTCTTCGTCGGTGGCGATCCATTCGAGCAGCAGACCTGACTCCGAGTCGACCGGGCTGTCCTGGGGCGTCGTGATCGTCACGGTCGGAGCATTTGCACTCACGTCTCTGACGGCGAGAACGGCTTCAGGAAAGTCGCCCTCGGCGAGCCTGATGATCTCGATCGTCTCCGTGTCGTCGATCCAGGGAACCGTAAACCCGAAGAAGGTGACCGGAGGGGTGACAGGACCGTCAGCGGCCCCGAACTCGATGGGAAAGCCGACGTCCTGTAGCACGTCTCCGTTGGTGTCGAGGAAACGGACCCGGTACGGTCCGGGGTCCCCGTCGATGCGGTCCGGGAAGCCGAAGGGGATTCGGTACCACGGACCGACGAAGGCGTTGTCGGCGCTGTCGAAGAAGCCCGAGACGTGGAGCAGCTCCGGATCGGGGTGGAGCTTGAGCTCGCCAATGAGATGCTCCCAGTCCTGAACGTCGATCCAACGACCATTTGCTGCCCAGTCTCCCAGCTGGTTCGGCTCCGAGCGCCCCATGAAGCAGTGGCGGTCGCACTGCGGGCCCATGAACGGAGTCACCCGTGGGTCTTCGCCGCCCAACGGTAGCCAGTAGCCGGTCGCCGGGTTGCCCTCGGCGCGAGCGGGATCACTTGACGAGTACTCGTCGAGTCCACCGGTTGCCCCGCACATCAAGGCGCCGAAGTCGACGGGGCCAAACGGGAAGCTGAAGCCGCAGAAGACACTCTCCTTGAGGCGCCAGTCAGAGCTCATGCCCCAGGTGTGGGCCAGCTCGTGGGCCGGAAGAGTGAGTTTGGGATGCTCGACTCCGGCGTCGTCCTTGACGCGCGGGAGCAGGATCGCCGCGTGTTGGGCTGCTTCGCCCAGGGAGTTACCGATCACGCCGTCCCAGCCTTCGAACTGCTCGTACCACCCGGCCGAGCGCACGATCCCGAGGATCTTGTCGACGGCTGGATTGAGCATGGCGAAGTTGTTGAGCTCCCAGACCAGGAGGAAGGGGTCACCCGCCGTTGCGGGAATCCCGAGGCTTGTCAGGACGGTTTGCAGTGGCGCCAGTGCGGCGAGGAGGGGTGTGATCACCATGGGTGCTGAGCAGGTCCCACTGGTGAGAGATGCCGTTGGTAGAACTCCCTGCATGAACGACGTTCCGAGGTCGCGAATGTCAGCCAGCTGATCTGCCGGTACGGGTGTGAGGATGTCGAGAGGTCGCAGAACGGGGCAGTACGTGACGTGCACGTCGCGTGTGTCGACGATCTTCCAGAAGCGCTCCACGATCGTGTTGTTGTCCAAGCGACAGTCGTCAGGATCGAGTCCAGACGAGAAGACCCCGTCCGGGTCGACTGTGACATTGGCGATCAGGAACGACTCGACTCCGGGAGTCGGTCCGGGGACGATGACCGGGGTGTCTTCGAAGAAGTAGAAGGTTTCCGCCGACTCGGGCTGGAGCGTGACGGGAAACCGCCGGTTGGCGACGACGCCGCCAGGACCCACGAGCTCGACCAGGACGTCGGTGTCGATCTGCGTGGAGAAGTTGTTGGCCACGGTCACCATCACCACCGCGGGCCGCTCGGCGACGACGAAGCGGCTGCGGTGCACGGCCTGGACGACATCGATATCGGTCACCGCCACGTCGTCGGTCGAGCGCGGTCTGCCGGTGGGTGTGTCGATTCGGAAGCGGACCGTACCCTGGTCGTTGCCTGAACCCGGATCACCAGTGATCGCGATGCGGCCCCCCATGTCTGCAGACAAGTCACCCTCGATCTGCAGCGAGCACAGATCGAGCTCGAGCTCGAGGTCACGCTTCGTCGGGTCCGGATTGATGTCGACGTGCGCACGGATGCCGAAGTCGTCGGCGTCGTAGAGCTCGATCTTGATCGGCACTCTGTTCTCGTCGCCCAGCTCCTGCTTGCGAAAGAGAGCCGTGCCGTGCCAGTTCGGGTGGTCGTCGTTGTCGATCTGGGGAACGGCGAAAACCTCTGAGTCGACGGTGACGAACCCGAAGGTGTCGGAACCGTCTTCGAAGAAGATGAAGTTGGGGTCGATTCCCCCGTCGAGGTCGGCTCCGAGGATCTCGACCTCGACCTCACTCTCGTGTGTTTGAAAGAACGTACCGAGCGGCGCGGGACACGAGGCGAAGTCGTCGACCCTGACCTGCAGACGGGCACCCGGGTCGGCCTGCCACCAGATCTGGAGGGCGACCTCGTTGCCCGGCGGCAGCTTGACCGGAAACCGCAGTCTCGACGGGCCACCGTCGGCGCCGAGCTCGAGTGAGCCCGAGCCCAGTGGGCAAGTGGGGTCACCGGGACATTCCGCGACGACAGCCGCCTGGTCGTGACGCGGAAGTCGTTCGGTGGCTGACACGCCGGGAAGGTAGTTGACGTTGTCCAGTTCCCAGCCACTCTCTCTCAACGCGTCG
>JANQPS010001254.1 GCA_028285365.1 Thermoanaerobaculia bacterium
AAAATCGGAACGCGAGGTGTACGCTCGCGGGTTCTGCACGGCGTTTCGAATCGGTTCGAAGCTGATGGCCACAGCATCCCATTGCGTCAATCTGGCAGACTTTTCGACGAAGGTCGTGCGCTTCGGTGATCAGTGGCAGGTGGAGGGCCGCCTCGACAGGCTCGAGGCGTTTGACATCGCGAAGGTGTTGCTTTGGGATCGCGGTCACGATCTGGCAATCGTGGAGCTGGCGGAGGCCCCGTCCGAAGCAAGGTACCCGATCTTGCGATTGTCAAGTCGCGAGGCTCGCTTGAACCTACCGCTCTATATGACGGGACACCCGGGCCGCGAGTACAAGAAGATGTCGCCTAACTGTGAGGTAGTTCGAGAGCCCTACAACCACCGAGACAGCAAGCGGGCCTTCGGATGCGACTGCGATGCCTATGGAGGGAATTCAGGATCACCCGTGATCGATGCCGCAACGAATCTGGTCGTCGGAGTCCTATGGGGAGGGCAGAAGGACAACCGAGTAATTGCTGATGCGGACGACGAAATTCACGAGTTCGTCACGCCGATGTGGGAAGTCGCTGCACTGAAGTCGTTTGACTGGGGCAAGTGGCCTTCCGAGGTGGCCTTCGTACACGATGCCTTGGAAGGCCAAAAGAGATCGCAAACCGACTCGCCCGACGTACCTCGTCGAGAGAACTCTACTCGACGAGCGGGACGCTAAGTATCAGATTCTCTGATGACTCGCCTCCACCATGCGCAAGGCCCTCAGTGGCGAAAGAGACGATTGCGATGAGGAGTAGTCCAGTAAGTACCGTCCAGCGCATGTCACCTTCTCCCGAATCTACGGAAATACGCGACAGAATGGTAGCTCCGCACCCTACCGACCGCTAGCCAGACGCGATCCCCGTGTGGGAGCGTGTGGAAAGGGTTTTCGGCCAATGAGTGACCTTCAGCGCCTCTCTGGTTCCGGCCTTTTGGCGTCAATTCGTTCCCATCCCGTCTGGATAGCTCTGATTTCGACATTGACGGGTGCGTTGCTTCTTGGCCCCGCATTCCAAGCCGCATTTGCTCCGGTGGTTATCGAAGCCAGAGTTGTCCAGCTCGTGGCGCCGCCCGATGAGCCAGTGGTGGAGGTTGGCTACCCCGCAACGATTTCCCTCGGGGACAGATCCGTTTTCGCTGATGCCTCGGGCTTCTTTCGCTTGCGCCTTACCGAACCCCGAATGCCTCTCGGGGGAATTCCTGTGAGAGTCACGGATCAGTCTCAAGCAGACGGCAATACAGTCTGGCTTCCCGCGCCTGGGCTGCTTACTCCGGTGTCCGAGGGCAAGATCTTCTTCGTTCCAGGCGGGGGAGCTTCGCATTCGAACGCACTCTTCTTCACAGACCGTGGTGCGGCTGTGGAGAGACTCAGGGACTCACAGGTCCGGCGTTCTCGGGATACGCCACACAGCTCCAGAGCTGAACCGACGACCGGCCTCGGCACGTTGGCGCGACAGCTCGGCGGTCTGCTTGCGTTCGGC
>JANQPS010001283.1 GCA_028285365.1 Thermoanaerobaculia bacterium
ACGCCGATGCGAACGCCGTCGCGCTCGATGACGGCATGCGGCGGCGCGAAGGGATGCTTCGTGCCGGCGTAGAAGAGATTGGCGCCGAGCACGGGGAACGGCGCCCGATTCTTCTCCCACCCGAGGATCTCCACGCCGAACTCGAACTCGTGGTTGCCGATGGCCATCGCGTCGTAGCCGAGAGTGGTCATCATCTCCATCATCACTTCGCCGCGGGTCAGCCGCGACAACAGACCCGTGAACATGTCCCCCGAGTCGAGCAAGAAGACCGGGTTCCCGGCTGCGGACTCCCGCTCACGCAACTCGTCCATGAACGTCTTCAGATGAGCCGCGCCGCCCACCTTCGGACTTCCTTCCAGCCAATAGGCGTCGACCGGATCGATCGCAGACTCCACGTCGTTGGTGTGGACGATCACAATCTCTCTCAGCGAATCTTCCCCGTCTATGGGAGCCGCACAGGAGACCGCGGCAACTGCCAGGAGGAACAGCACGATCAGGCGTCCGCTCCCGAGTCCTCTGGAACGAAGGACGCCGAAAGCCTTCTGGAGGTCCAACGCACCGTCTGACGCATTTCCGAGCGCATTGACGCACGAATCGAGGGACGAACTGAGGCGCGAGCCGTTGCGCAAGTTGTCGAGATCTCGGTGATGTTTCATGCGCCAACCATAGCTCGACTCGTGGTGATCTCGGCAGGCCCGTTCGCCCCTTCCCCGCCTCGACTCGTTGCGTCGACCAGTCCCGCACACCGACGAGACCTTCCTCCTAGTCACCCGCCACTCTCAGTCCCCAAGAACACTTCATCCGCACTCACCAAACGGTAGACTCGGCAAACGATGGGCTCAGAACACACTGCGTTTCGCGCGGATTGCGAGAAGCTGCCGAAACGAGCAGTGTTTCGTTCGACGCTCGTGCGTCTGACGGCGGTGGCAACGCTGTGGAGCCTGAGCGCCCTGGCTCCACCTCTCTGGAGCGAGTACCGCATTCAGACGGTCGATCCGCCAGCCGAGCTCGAGATCGACTGGCGGTTTCGGACCGGAGACAGCCTGGCCTGGGCCCACCCGGATCACGAAGATCAGGCCTGGGACGAGATCAACGTTCCCGGTAGCTTCGGGAAGCAGGGCTACACCGGATACAGCGGCATCGCATGGTACCGATTGACCCTTCGCTCCCCGCCGGATCTGACCAATTCCATCAGAAGTGGTGACGCACCCATCGCCCTCCAGATGGGATCGGTGGAGTCGGCGTACGAGGTTTACGCCGGCGGCAGGCTGATCGGCAAGGTCGGCGAGGTAGCACCGGAGCCGCAACCGAGATGGGACGAGCACGCGCTGCACACCGTGCCTGGCTCGGCGCTCGACGACTCCGGTCGTCTCGTCATTGCACTGCGCGTCTGGAAGTCTCCTCATGCCTTGGCTCGCGAAGGGGGCCCGCACAGCGAGGTCCCGATTCTGGGAGACCCGAGCGTTCTGGCTCGAACGCAGCTGCTGAACCAACTCCCCGCGCTCGTGCTTTTCATCACCCTGGCACTGATTGCGATTCAGCATCTGCTCCTTTACGGCCTGCGGCCACAGCTTGCGGAGTACATGTGGTTCGCGCTCTTCTGCCTGGTCACAGCCGTCTACGTCTTGCTCTCCAGCCAGTGGAAGACGCTCCTCGGCACCGACTTCGTTCTGCTGGAGAACGCCGAGTACTTCTGCCTGTTTCTGCTGCCCGCAGTCGGCATCGAGATCTTCTGTCGATTCTTCGAATATCGCCGTGCAAGCTGGGTGAAAGCTTCGCAGGTGGTTTTTGTCCTATGGGCGTTTGTCGTCGGACTGACCCAGAGTCTGCGTCCCAACTTGCTCAGCGCCAGCGCCTTCTACGCAGCGGGAAGCCTGGTCATCGCCGGGATGACGGGGACCCTGATCGTCAAGAGTAGACAGGGCGACGCGAGAGCGCGACGACTCCTGCTCGCCTTCCTGCTTCTGTTGGTGGCAGCGGCCAACGACGCGGCACTCGAACGAGAGCTCATCTCCTCCGTGCCGCTACTCGGTTTTGCACTGGGTGTCGTCGTTGCGCTCCTGACGATCGAGCTCGCTTCGCGGTTCCGCAAGATTCATGTGGAGCTCGACTCGCTCAATCGAGAGCTCGAACAGCGAGTGCGCAAGCAGACCGAGCAGCTCAATCTACGGACATCCGAGCTCGTCGAGAAGAACGAGGAGCTCGAGCGCAACGAAGCCCAGCTCAAAGAGGTGAGCGTCGTCGACTCACTGACTGGACTCCGAAATCGACGGTTCTTCCGAGAGAACATCCGTACCGACGTCGCACAGACCAATCGTCTCCATCACCCACCCGGGGGACCCGTACCGGCCGTTGCCGGCAACGACCTCATCTTCCTCCTGATCGACGTCGATCACTTCAAGCAGGTCAACGACTCGTTTGGCCACCGTGGCGGCGACGAGATCCTGGTCCAGTTCGCCGAGCTCTTGCGCAACACCAGCCGGGACTCCGACGTGCTCATTCGCTGGGGCGGCGAGGAGTTTCTGGTCGTCAACCGCTTCAGCAAGCGGTCCCGGGCCCACGAGGCCGCTCAGCGAATCCTGAGCGCCGTTTCGAATCACAGCTTCACTCTTCCCGAAGAGCCCGACCTCCGACTCACCTGCTCGATCGGTTACGCCTGTCTTCCCTTCCTGGAGTCACTGCCAACAGCGTTCGGCGCCGACGAGGTCATCGACCTCGCCGATCGGGCGCTCTATCTGGCAAAACGAGAAGGCCGCAATCGAGCCGTAGGAGTCATGGCCAATGAGCAGGCGCGCAGCGAGCTCCTCTACGAGCGCATCCGAGACGACCTCGTCGCTGCTGCCCAGCGAGGCGACGTGATCCTCGGCCGCACGAACGACAGGCCTCCCATGCGCGAGGCGGCCCGCGCCTCGGCCTCTCAGCTCGCTGCCGACCGACCTGGCGACGAGGCCAGGCACGACTGAGTCTGCACGGACCGTCTCGTCTTCATCTGCTTCTCCTAGTGTTGTCTTCACACGACCTGGCGGTTCAGAATGCCGCTTGGTTTCGTGCAGTCTTGACTTCCCGGACACCCTCATCAAACGGCTCTTGGCAATGAAGAACCTGAAATTCGCGGCCGCCTTCCTCACCGTGGCAGCACTCCTGACCTGTGGAGGAGAAACCGCCACCGAGTTGGAGGCCACTCTCCCTGGCCCGACTCCTGAGCGGGTGATCTTGACCTGGAACGGACCTCCTACGAGCACACAGGCCGTAACCTGGAGGACACGGATCCCGGTCAAAGGCGCCCGCGCCGAGATCACCGAGGCCCGATCGGCACCGTTCCTGGGTGACGAGGCGCGCGAGGTCTCCGCCACCACCCAGGTCATCGAGCTCGCGACCTCGGAGTGGAACGACGACCTCGAGTTCAGCTCCGTCAGCTACCACTCGGTGAGCTTCACCGAGCTCGAGCCGGCGACTCTCTATGCCTACAGAGTGGGCTCAGACGAAGCCTGGAGTGAGTGGCATCACTTCGAGACCGCCAGTGACACACCAGAGCCTTTCTCCTTCCTCTACTTCGGCGATGCCCAGAACGGCGTCCTGTCGCACTGGTCGCGCGTCTTGCGAACGGCCTACCGAACGGCACCAACCGCGGCTTTCGCCATTCATGCCGGTGACCTCGTCGACCGCGCCCATCAGGACCTCGAGTGGTCTCACTGGCACCGAGCGGGCGGTTGGCTCAACGCAACTCTGCCCAGCGTTCCGGTAACCGGCAACCACGAATACCGGGCCTACGATCGAGAGCGCACCGGTGATCCCGTGCTGGCACTCCAGTGGCGCCCTCAGTTTGCGCTGCCCGAGGTGGCAGACCTGCCAGAGAGCCTCGCCGAAACCGTCTACACCCTGGACTACCAGGGCGCCCGCCTTTTTGTCCTCAACAGCAACCGCTCTCAGGAGCTGCAAGTGCGCTGGCTCGATAGAGCTCTGGAGGAAGCCAATCGGGACAACGTCACATGGAAGATCCTCACGCTGCACCATCCGGTCTACTCGAATACCGAAGATCGCGACAACCCGGGCCTACGCTCAGTGCTGCTGCCGATCCTTCAACGGCACGGCGTCGATCTGGTCCTCCAGGGCCACGATCACACCTACAGCCGTGGGCACGTCCCCGTGTACATGCAGCCCACAGACTCGGGACCGTCGGGTACTGCGTCTGAGGACGATCCTAAAAGCGTGAGCACCGTGTTCGTCGTCTCGGTATCGGGCGCCAAGCAGTACGAGATCGCTGCCGATCGTTGGGATCGCTATGGTGAGGACGTAGCGCTCGACCGCATGGCCGAGAACACCCAGTTCTTTCAGGTCGTGCACGTCGAGCCCGATCGGATCGGGTACCGTGCCTACACCGCAACCGGAAGTCTCTACGATGGCTTCGAGCTGATGAAGGGCGAGGGCGGGGAACACGTCATGGTCGACCTTCCGGTCGTCCAGGAGGCCGAGCGCAGCCACGCCAACACGCCGCCCTACTCGTCGGGCCACTGGAGAGACTAGCGGGCCCCCGAATCAACGGTCGTGCTGCCAAGGGTCGCACTTGCGCTACGGTTGACTCTCAGTCCACTCCGACAGGTTGCCCGGCTCGAACCCGGACGAGAAGGTCACGACGTTGGGCACGAGATGATGATCGAACGCCGTAAACGCGGCGCGATAGATCGTGTCGCCCAGACCGGTCATCCGGTGGGGTTGATACCAGAGGAATCCAACCCCGGTCTGCGGGGTGTACCAGCCGGCGTAGTCCACGGGTCCGCCTTCCGGGAACGACGACGTCGAGCGCGGCATGATCTCGCGAATCTCGTCGAGATCCGAGACCTCCAGTAGCTCCTCCTTGTTCGCTGGGCCCGAACACTGCGAAACGTGAGCGGAGTAGGCCAGAGCGCGGCCACCAGCCTCGAAGACACTGACCAAGCCGGCTGTGCCACCAAAAGCCTCGTCGTACTTGACGGGTGTGCTCGAACAGTTGCCCGCTTTCAGACAGGCGGTCACATCGAAGACCTTGAAGCGGCTGTTCGTCTGAACCGCAAGACCATAAGAGCCTTTGTAGTGCCAGAGACCACTGTTCTTGGTGTTGTCTGAAGGCGCAACCTCCTTGACGAGCTCGGGAGAAAGCACCGCACTTCCAACCTTCCATAACCGGGTGCCACCCGAGAAGGAGTGAGTGGTCGCCAAGAACCGTCCCACCCCGCTGATGTCTCGAATCGAGGTCTCACCCACCGAGAACGAGCCGCGGTGAACGTTGGGACAGCTCGCCACCGTACCGATGTCCAGGCATCGATTGAGCGAAGTCGCCGCGGTCACATCGTAGACCTCGATGCGACTGAGGGCGCCGGCGTTGTTTGCGGCCATCGCATAGACCCGACCCGGGACCCGCAACAACTCCACGTCGACGTACTGAGACTGCGCGCCGATCTCGTGCTGGTAGTGGAGCTTCGGATCGGTGAAGGGCGTCTGGGGATTCCATGACCAGACGGCGAGGCCAATCAGACCGACCTGCGCGTAGAACACCTCCGTGTCACTCGTCTGGTAGGTGTCACCCGTCAGCCAGATGAAGTCGTCCTCCCCGAGAGGCGGGAAGCTCGGATAGGCGCCACGCCAGCCGGACATGTCCTTGACTCGCGACAGCGCCGAGGTCGTGCCGTCTCCGACGTTCCAGATCTGCAGTCCGTGAGGGACGGTCGTGATCAGGTGATCACCGGCAGGATCCACGTCCAGCCACAACGGCGTAAAGCTATCGGCAAACCGAAAACCGTCGTAGAAGGTGGAGCGCATGCTCGGGCCAGCCGAAGGCAGGAAGCCATCGTCGACCGGTCGAATGAAGCCCCACAGCTCGCTCGGAGCTGCCTCATGGGGATAGCGAGTCGAGCACTCGCCGGCAAGAGCTGCATGCGGAACCAGCAGAAAAATGCTGATCAAGCATGACAGGAGTCGCGACGATGCTCCGAAGACGCATCGAGACCAAGGACATCCAGACAAGAAGAAAAAAAGAGGCATGGGGCAAATCACCGTCAAACGCAGCGCCAATCAGCCTGACCGAGACGAGAACCTGGGACAAATCCCGTGCTCTCGACGGGGCCAGGACCGGGCGGTCGAGCGCCGCAATCATCTCTATGGCTGAGCAGCATAGCGAGACATAGCAGAAAGTCAATGGTTCATCACAAAAAAATGGCGCCAGAGTCGGCGCCACTCAGACCACGTCTCGGAACTCGAGGTCTCCCGGGCTCACGGTTCCGTCGGACCCGCGCTGGAGCGAACCGCATTGGTGGCAATGGCCTCGCGCACATACTCGGCCAGGCCAGCTTGCCGAGTCTCCCAGTACTCGGAGAAACGCTCATCCTGTACGTAGAGATCCGAGAGCGCTACATGGTGCTCGGGTGAGCAGGGATAGTAGCTCTCGTGGATATGGAGCCGATGGGCTTCGGCGAGGTCCGCTGCCGCGTCGCTGCTGGCCTCGATGCCGCGCGCCATGGCCTCGGCGAGACTGCCGACGATCTCGTTCTCTCGCGCCTTGATTCGCTCCCAGTCCGACTTCGAGTACTGCTTGGTGCGCCGGCTCGACTCTTGATAGGCCGTCGAGCTCCCCCATCGTCTGCGGACCTCGTCCTCGTGCTCAAAGGGATCGAATCCCTCGAACACTTCCAACATCTCCTGATGGCTCATGGTTTCCCCTTTCTCTCGAGATCGAATGGCGCGATCGATCGCGTCGACAAGGCCGTCCAGGCGATCACGGCGCTCGATGAGCTGAGACCTCTGGGAGCGAAGGATCTCGAGCCGATCCCTCGCAGTCCCACTCAGGATCTCCTCGATCTCACCCAAACCAACTCCGAGCTCTCGGTAGAACAAGATCTCTTGCAGTCGCTCGACGTCGCTGTGGGAGTACAGCCGGTAGCCGGCGTGGCTCCTCCCACTGGGAACGAGGAGTCCGATGCTGTCGTAGTGGTGCAAGGTCCTGACGGTGACTCCGCTCACGCTGGCGACTTCGCCGACCGTCGTACCCTCTCGTTGCGTGACTCCTGGCTTCATCGTCTCGATCTCCGGTTCTCTGTTCGAGATCACCCCCACGACGGAGTCGATCTCGCGATCCAGAGGGACCCTACGGCCTGACGCCGCGTCAGGGTCAAGCTCTGACTTCCCACCAGCTTCGAGGTTCGAACCTCGGCGCGGGACTGCTTCGCCTGCAGTAGCTCACCTCCAGCCCAACCGAGTCCACTAGACTGGAACAGTCGCAGGCCACCAGACGTTGTCGTGTGTGCGCCTCTCATGAGACCACCGTCAGGTGCGTGCGACCACAGGTCACGCCATTTCTTCTCCATCTCCAGGAGACTTTCGAAGATGTTCCAAAGAGTCGATACCCGCGAGACGGTTCGAGCCGTCATCCAGATCTCCATGCTCATGACAGCGCTGCTCGTCATCACGGCGACCGGCCCCGCCGCGGCCGCGACCGCCAGCGCTGAAGAAACAATCGCCAAGGACATGACACCCAAAGACGGCGACACTCTGACCCGTCCCGCCCGCTCGCTCCGGGTCTGGTTCGAAGAGACCCCCGTCGTCGACAAGTGCAAGCTCGAGCTCGAGGGTCCCAACGGCGCGCTCGACGTCACAGGCCTCCACACCATGGGTGACGACGACCTCATGGCTCGGGTCAGCGGAGCCATGCCGGACGGCAGCTACACCGCCAAGTGGACTTTCGTCGGCTCCGACGGCAAAGAGCACACCGGCAGTTGGACCTTCGAAGTCAAGAGGGCCTCGAGCGACTGAACGAGGGACCTGCACAACCGTCACGGTTGTGGAAGACGCGAGTGGCGCTCCTTCGCGACGCACTCGACCGAAGGCTCTGGTCGTCGCGAGGTGTTGACCTTGCTTCGTCATGACACCGAGCGCCAGCAGCTGCTCGACGACACGACCTGACCGCGCCAGGGCTGCGACCCAGGACCCCGCAGTCGCATCACCCGAGCAGCTCGACGGCCGAGCCGGCCGATGTCCGCCAACGACTCGGGAGGACACGAAGGCTCGAGTTGCTCGCCGTCTAGTGTCCGTGATCCCAGCTGCAGCCGCCTTCCATTCTGCCGAGGCCCCAGCTGGCGTTCCAATCGTCGACCCCGGCCAAGTACGGCATCCCTGGCTGCCCGATCGGCGCACCCGGGGGAGCCGGCAGAGCCTGCGTGGGCTCGTTCTGGCTCATCAGCTCGCGATCGAGGAAACGCTCGATGTCGAGGGCCAGGCGCTGACGATGAGCTCCCTCCAGAGTGCCCGCTGAGGAGGACTCTTCCAGGGTGCTCTGCAGCATCGTCAATCTCGACGTCGCCAGTGCTCTCACCTGCGGCATGGGCGCCTGCGCGGCGAGTCGGATCATCCGGTCGATCACCACACGCTCGACGGCCCGCGAGATCTCCGCCTGATAGCGGTCATTTGCACTCAGCCCGAACGTGCCTCTTTCGAGTGCTTCGAAGAGATCATCGAGACCGGGCAGCTCCTGATCGAGCGCGTTCTGCACCACGAGCCGTGCGGCCCGCGCGGGGTTGAGGAGCTGAGCGACGGCCATGTCGGCAGCCACGACGGCGGGACTGATCGCATCGAACATGGATCCCGTGTAGCGCGGGAACAGCTCGCGGTGGGGTCGATGTCCGGCCGGACGCGGTGGAATCAGCTCCAGCACAGCCTCGGGCAGAGCCAACTGCTCAGGGTGAATCGTGTCGATGAGAGCACTCATCGCGTGTCTCTGCTGATCAGCGGGAACGCGCTCGAACGGGTTCAACCCGTTCCCACGCGTGGCGTAGTCGTAGTCGACGCCGCCCAGCGCGGCCGCGGCTGCCTCGAGCTGGAAGCGATGGTGGAGATACAGAGGCACCAGTGTCTCCTCCAACGTCGCCAGAGGCGCACCTCGGCGGATCACGCGCTCGCCAAAGCGCGACAGCGCCACTCCCCGGACCTCCATCATGCGCTCGAGCTCGGCGGCCGGGTCGGTGCCATTCGACCACTGATTGGCGCGCGGGTGAATCGACGTGTCCTGGTTGGTCAGGAAACGCACGTCGTCCGACCAGGACGAACCGAGAATGCGCGACAGCGCGTCGGCTTCGTCGACACCGTCCGGGAAGTCCTGGTAGCCCCAGGCGATCGCCACCTTGTCCCACTCACCGATCTCGTTCTCGTAGACCTCGTCGTAGACGAACTCACCGTTGTCATCGAGAGTGATGAGGGGATGCGGATAGTCCATGACCGACGTGCGACCAGCACTGCTGTCGTAGTAGTTGTGGCTGAGGCCGATGGTGTGACCCACCTCATGCGCGGAAAGCTGGCGAATGCGAGCCAAGGCCCACTCCTCGAGCTCCTCCGGCACTTCGTCGCCCGTCTCGTACGGTGCGAGGAGACCTTCGGCAATGAGGTAGTCCTGGCGAATTCGCAAAGACCCGAGCGTGACTACACCCTTGATGATCTCGCCGGTGCGTGGATCGGTGACCGAACCACCGGTGCTCCAGCCGCGCGTCGAGCGATGTACCCAGTTGATGACGTTGTAGCGGATGTCGTGGCGACTCACACCTTCCGGGAGGATCTTGACCTGAAAGGCGTCGCGGTAGCCCGCAGCTTCGAATGCCTGGTTCCACCACATTGCGCCGTCGATCAGAGCGGTCCGTACCGGCTCAGGCGTGCCGTCGTCCAGGTAGTAGACGATGGGCTCGACGGCTTCACTCATGGCAGAGCTCGGGTCTTTCTTCTCGAGACGATGACGAATGATGAACCGCTGCGTCATCGGCTCACCGAGAGGCGCTGAATAGTCCTGGAACGTGGTCTCGATGTAGCCGGCTCGAGGATCGGAGACACGCGGCTCGTAGCCCTCATCCGGCAAAGCCGTGAACGTGTGGTGGAGCCTGATGCTCGCCGCATTGCGCGCAGCCGCCACGTCCCGAACCTCTTCGAAGGTGTCTCGCCGGAAACCGCCGCCGGTGGGGAACGGAAACGACCCGCCACCAGGACCACCCTGCAGAGTGAAGGTCAGCTCTGCCTCCAGCTCGGTGTTGAGCGGGAAGTTCATGGTCATCGGCATGTAGATCGAGCTTCGGCTGCGATCGAGCTTCCACGTTCCGGGCCGCAGCCTCGCTGCAAAGTTGGGCGCATCACGCAAGAGGAAGTCGCTGAGCTCCACGAGCACGGAGCCATCGGTGGCTGCTACGGCCTCGAATCCCCAGAGCACGGACCGCGCAAACGCCTCTCGGATCGACTGGCGCTCGGCCTCGTTCTCACGAGAGGCGCGGAATTTGATGTTGGGCTGAACGAGCAGGACTTTTCTACCGACCCGCTCGAAACGGACGATCCGCGATCCGGCCAGCGCGCCACGATCGATGCCGATGTCGTTGGATCCGAGGCCAGCGCCAAGCCCGTTGACATGAAGGAGGTCCTGATCGAAACGCGCAATCTCCATGTAGAGGAGACCGCGATCATCGTCCCAGTAGAGCGGCAAGTAGCCATCCATCTTCTGCAGACCATCGGTCTTCTCGGCGATCGACGGAAGCGGCCCGTCACTTCCAGCGCCTCCCCGCCCCGGGCCCGGCTGCGCCACCGCGGCGGGCACGTAGGCTAGAAAAACAGCCAGCGTCAGGCCGATGAAGGCAGCTCGAGGGTGCCTCGGATCCTCCCAGGCCACGTCGTCCGATCTATCCGTATCTGATCTGTTCATGCCGTACTCCCACACTTCCCCTCACTCGTGTGGCCACCGCCACACGGTCCTTCATCTCCGGCGCGCCCACCACGGGATGGACACCGGCTAGCAATCCTCGTCGAATCAGTCGCCTGGCACGTACCAGATCGGCGAGGACCAGACACGCTCCTGGATCGTCTTCGCAAGTCCGTCCCGGGGCTCCACGCCAGCTCTCACCGCATCCCACATGGACCACCGACACGTCGGATTCTCCAATGCTCGGACATAGTAGAGCGACCGCTCGCCCGGCACGAACTCCGGATCACTCCACAGCGTCTTGAGCTCGGAAGCGCCCTTGTCCGCCGAGATGCTGCAATCTTCGAGATCGACAGTCGCGCCGTTGTCCGGGCATCGATGGGTACTCGGATCCGGGCTCAGTCCGTCAGAACAGGCCACGTCGAATACCTGCTCGGTCGCTCCAGCGTCTCCGTCGAG
>JANQPS010001285.1 GCA_028285365.1 Thermoanaerobaculia bacterium
TTCGGAGTAGACGCCCTTCCGCAGACAAGCAGGCGAAGGTGAGCCCCCTCGCTGAGTGAAATCCTCGCCCCCGACGACACAGGGTCTTCCCGCAACCGTTGCAAAACCCACGACGTAGTTGGCCGGCTGAAAGGACACCAGACGCCCCTCTTCGTCGTACTCCGCGTGTCCTGCCTGCGGACCTTCTTCGCGAAACGAGCCTGGATCGCTGAGTCGTTCGATGCGCTCGCGAATCGTCAGGCGGCCGCGCGAGTGCTGCTTGCGCACGGCGTCGCGGCCACCGAGCTCGAGCGCCCTGGCGCGGCGCTCGTCGATCTGATCAGTCTCTCGCTTCCACGACATGACGCGAGTCTAGCGTCTGCTTGGGCGAGGCCAATCCCCGCCCTTCACCACTTTCGACTGGTCCACCAACAGTCTTCCCTCTCGCGACGCTCGGCCACACCGGAGCCAAGAGTGAGAGGCCCAGCAACTCAGCTGCGTCTTCACTTTCGAAGGTTCGGCGTTCGATGTGCGGCTACAGAGACCTCCTGTCTGTCTCCTTTTCCATCTCTTTGTTCACTAGCCACGGGGAGGCCACATGCCCAGTTCTCCAGATGCCGGCACACGACGTCCCGGCACAGTTCGTCCCGGCACAGTTCATCCCGGCACAGTACGTCAACGCACAGCACGTCCAGGCACAACTCACCTCGGCGCGCTAGGTCTCAGCACTGCGAATCGACAGGAGCGCGAGAGGGGGCAGGCGCTCCCGGCTCGAGCGCACGACGCCGCCTTCCTTGGCGCGTGTGTCCTGATCACACTCGCTTTCGGCTTCCCTGCTGCTCGAGCCTTCGCACAGGACATCTTCTCGGACTCTTTCGACTCGGGGAGTTTGTCGAGCTGGAGCCTGAGTCGACCGGCCCCCTGCACAGGGACAGCCCCCACGACTCTCATCGCCGGAGATCTCGGACCAGCTCCGGCAACGGAGTTTCAGCGGGTCGCGTGTCTCGAGGTCCGCAACGATCTCCCGATCGCCCGCAACGAGGTGGCCTACTCGGCCGTGCCCGTTCCGATCGGGCTCGACCTGACAGACCCGGAGCGCCTGATCGTCGCTGCTGGCGGCCGCCGCGTCGCGGCTCAGCTGGAGCCTCTGTCGCGTTGGGGAGCTCCTCTGGACGACACCAATCAGCCGATCCGCTGGCTCTCGGTGTCCATCACCGCCACGGTCACCGCCAACAGCAGCAATCACTACGAGCTGCGCCTCCTCGACCAGGCACCGACCACCTCTGATCCGTGGGCGGTGCAAGTCGATCAAACAGGTACCGAGACGTGGACCGTTTCGACCGGCGGGGCGACCTTCGGTGTCGATCCCGGACTTCCAGGCGTCCTGGAGTTCATCGATCTCGAGCCAATCGCGGGAGACCTCGCTCAGACGGTTCGCGCGTCGACGCATCAATCGACGTCAGGTCCGCGCTTCGTGATCGATCGCCCCGGCGGCGACCTCGATCTCCATGCAGGTGTACCCAATGCGTGGACTGTCGACGCTTACGAGTGGACGCAAACTGGCCCGCTGCACGCGACCCTGCTCGTTCGAGGACACCTGAGGGACCCGGCGGGCTCGACTCTCTGCACCTCGAACTCTCCGACCTACGAGCCTCTTGGCTACTCGGTCGCCCTGACCTTCGAGCGAGCGTCGCGCGACGTCGCAGTCGACCTGGAGATGCGCAAC
>JANQPS010001290.1 GCA_028285365.1 Thermoanaerobaculia bacterium
TCGAGATTCTTGAGGCCTTCGCCCGTCTCGGAATCCGGAAGGAAGAAGTTCCAGAGCCCGAGAGACTTGGCTTTGGCCTTGGCCCCGTCGAGCAGCTCGAGCTGGCCTGGCACGTGGCTCCAGCGGTCTTCGCGATTCTCCCCGAGCCGGTAGAACTCTTCCGTGATCGGATCGACACTTTCAGCGATGAAGTTCTTGACCTTGCTCAGGAGAGGCTTGGCCTCCTCAGACATTCCGAGCTCACAGAGAGCGGCTTCGATATCGGGATCGTGATGGGACATGTTTCCTCCTGGGACCACTCGAGATCGACTCGAACAGGTGTGGTTCTCACTGTTTTTCGTTCCTGCGAACCTAGCAGCTTCCGAGCGCGCAACGGGCCCCATCGAGGCACGAAGACGAGAGGTCCGGGCTGGCTACGACGCCCAGACGTCCACGATGTAGCGACCGGTGTCCCGAAGCTCTTCGAGCCAGGCGTTGGAAGAATCGCTGTCACCATCGGTCTTCGCCGAGTGGATTTCCTCCAGCGCCTGCCGCACACCGGGCTCCATGCCGCGAGCGTCGCCACAAACGTAGATCCGAGCTCCCGATGCGAGCAGCTGCCAGACCTCTTCCGCACGCTCGACCAGCTGATGCTGCACGTAGGTCTTTCGCTCGGGCACGAGCCTCGAGAAGGCCACGACGAGCTCGCTCAAAGCGCCAGTTCGAGAGAACTCCTCCAGCTCTTCGCGGTAGATGAAGTCCTCGTCCGGGTGACGACAGCCGAAGAAGAGCAGACAGTGACCTAGCGTCGAGCCACTCTCCAGGAGCTGTTGGCGCTCTTGAAGGAAGCCGCGAAACGGCGCCAACCCGGTGCCCGGCCCAATCATGATCAGAGGGACTTCGGGGTCGTCAGGAAGGCGAAAGCGGGTTTGGGGCGCGCTGACGAACGCCTGGATCTCGCCGGAGGTCGAGCGCTCCAGGTGAGTTGAGCACGCTCCTTCGAAAACACTGGCATCACCTTTCCACGACGGTTCTCTCAGAACAGCAACGGTCAAGCTACACAGACTCTCGTCGATTCGCGGTGAGGAAGAGATCGAGTAGTAGCGGGGGCGAAGAGGTGGAAGGAGTTCGAGAAACAGAGCGAGCGAGAGCTCGACCGATGGAACCAGGTCGAGAACGTCGAGCAACGAGCGACCCGCCCCGAGGATGAGCTCCGCGTAGCGTCGCTCTCCCTGCTCGTCGGCCGTGAGAACGCCTTCGATCAGTTCTCGGTCGGGTGGGCACTGCGCCAGCGGGAGTAGACGTCGTAGCTGACTTCGTGTGCATACCTCCTGAAGCTCGACGTAGTTCTCCAGGAGCCGAGCGAGCGAAACCGCCTCGTTGAGCGGCAGGTGTGCCACACCGTCGGCGCGCTGATGAATCTTGATGCGAGTGCCTGCGTCAGCCCCGATTCGTTTGAGTGCACGCGCGACCAGTCCGGGGGAGTTGCAGGGAAGGACCCCGAGGTGATCGCCGGTCGCGTAGCGGACACCAGGTGGGAGACGGACTTCGATGTGCCGCGTGGAGCGAGGGGAGCCGGGACTCTGGAGCTCACGGTTGACCACGATCTCCATCGGCTTCGCGTTCCACTGATCCGCGAACACATTCCGTTGCTCGTCGACGACCTCGACCTCATAGAGCGAGGGTGCCAGTCCGGCGTCCTCCTCTTGCACGTGGTCATCAACGAGTCCGTCGAGCCCGAGCTCTGCGTCCAGAACCGGCCAGATAGCGCTCCCCCAACCGTCGAAGTGGGCTTCGAGATCGCCAGCGGCATCACCCGAAGCGCGGTCGAGGAGTCGTCGTGCACCGTGTGAAGACATCAGGTCGTCGAGCAGCGTCGGTACGGCCTGATAGGTCGAGGCCCAATCTCGGTGTCCGCATCCGAAAACCGCGTAGTCGACACCGACGAGCGCGTCGTCTGGCATTTCGCCGGACTCGAGCCAGTCGACGAAACGCCGGGCGTTGTCGGGCGGAGTCCCGTTGTAGGACGAACAGACGATCAAGACGGCTCCTTCTTGAGGAAGCCGACCGATCGAGTCGTCGAGAGCAGCAACCTCCGTCGAGTAGCCGCGATTCGCCGAGGTATCTGCAAGCTGGTGCGCAAAAGCCTGCGAGGTTCCCATGTTGGATCCAAAGAGGATCAGCAGCGGTGTACCGTGACGCGGAGTTCCGGCGTCAGTTGGCTGTCCAGCCGGCTCCGCCGCAGAGGGCTCAGACAAAGTGGTGGACCGCAAAGGTGGCTCTGGCTGGGGAGGTCGTGACGGTACGGGAGCGTCTGCGGGTGACCCGGATTCCTGGAGGCCTCCGGACGCCGTCGGTGCCTCGGGCTTTGTGGCGGTCCTGCCACGCGGCTCGACGCGGACCCGAAAATCTGCCGGTTTGAGTGTCAGTGTCTCCTTGATCTGCAACTGGTAGCCATGAGGATCGGCGATCTGGAATCGCTGGAGGAGCATGGCGATAGCCAGAGTCGCTTCGTGCATCGCAAACTGTCGGCCGATACATGCTCGCTGGCCGTTCCCGAAGGGCTTGAATGCGTGGGGTGGGCGAGCCGCTTCGGCCTCGGGTGCGAAGTGATCGGGATTGAAGACCTCCGCATCGTGCCCCCAGATTCGCGAGTCGCGATGCAACATCGGGACGAGCACGGCGAGGATGTCGCGCTGGTCGATTTCGTAGACCCCGCCCAGGGTCGTGGACTCTTCCTTGGGAAAGAGGGAGAACATCGGCGCAGTCGGCCAGAGCCGGAGCGACTCGTTGAGCACCTGGCGTAGGTAGGTAAGGCGCCTGACCTGGTCATAGGAGGGACTCTCGTCGTCGCCGACGACCGCATCGATCTCGTCCAGGACCTTCGCCGCAACGGCCGGGTGCTTGAGAAGGAAGTAGAGCGTGAACGAGAGGAGGCCGCTGGTCGTCTCGTGTCCGGCAATCAGGAAGGTGATGATCTGGTAGCGGATGTTGAGATCGTCGAGGGCTGCTCCTGTCTCGGGGTCTTTCCCTGAGATCATCTGCCCGAGGAGATCGTCCTGATGCGCATCAGGACCCGCCGAGCGGCGCTCCTTGATGATGTCGTCAACGGTCTTGTTCATCAGGTCGACCGCTCGACGGAATCTCTGGTTCTCGCGAAAGTTGAGTCGGGTGGAGATCGCCGGTCGAGCCGAACGACCCATTGCGATCTTCATGGCCAAGGTCATCGCCTTGATGAATGGGTGTGGCCGATCGCGATGAAACGAGTTGAAGCGATAGTCGAAGCCGCAGAGCCCGATGGTGTCAAGGGTCAGCCTGGTCATCTGATCGGCGACGTCAACCTCTTCTCCGGGATTGAGATGTTGCCAACGGTCCACCAATTGATGCGCGATGTCGAGCATCATCGGGTGATAGGCACGCATGGCCGGCATTCCGAAGCTGGGCATCAAGACCCGGTGCGCGGTCTTCCAGTTCTGTTCGTAGGTGTACGCGGTGAAGAGACCGTCACCGGCAAATGCGCGCACGTTGCGAAGAGGCGCCCAGATCCGCTTGTCGAATCGTGACTCGTCACAGACCTCTTCGACCAGGCTGCCTCCGGAGACCACGACCAGTCGTCTCCCTGAGAGTTGCAGATGAAAAAGCTCTCCGTAGCGACGTGCCAGCTTCATGAGGTCCTGGACCTGGGTAGAGGGGCTCAGATCCAGAATGTTGCCGAGCAGCGGCTTCTCGGGTGGCTGTGGGATCGGCTGAAAGGCGGGATCGTTCATAGAGGTCGTTCCTGGGGGGGTCTGTGATCCGGGACCCGATCGGGCCATGGCGGGTGACGCCCGCCTCAGAAGATGCTACGTGGTCTCCGATTTTCCTTCCAGGTCAATGGACGAGTGAGCGTAAGCCCTGCTAGCGTAGGAACTTCGCTCGTCTGCGTGAGTCGCGCCGTCGACGTGGGACATTCCCCTCCGAAGGCAACGAGGACCTCCCTCGAACAAGGGAACTCGCGGCGTGCTGCGCTGAACCGTACGGACGAACTCGGCAACAAACACGGTTGGGAGACGCTGGAACCGATGCTCAAGTACGAAGGTTTTCCTGACGGCCGCGGACGGCGCGTAGCGATCGTCTCGTCGCGTTTCAACGACCGGCTCGTCAAGCTCTTGACCGATGGCGCTATTGATGCGTTGGTCCGGCACGGAGTGAGCGTCGACGACATCACGTCGGTTCAAGTGCCCGGTGCCATGGAGATCCCCCTAGCGGCGAAGACCCTGGCGGCACGTGGAGAGTTCGACGCCGTGGTAGTCCTGGGTGTCGTCATTCGCGGCGAGACCTCCCACTTCGATTACGTCTGCAGCGCGTGCACGAACGGGGTCTCCGGCGTCACTCAGGAGCTGGGTGTGCCGATCGGCTTCGGAGTGCTGACGTGTGAGACCACCGCACAGGCCGAGGAGCGGAGTGGCGGCAAACTCGGCAACAAGGGAGCCGAGGCAGCCATCACGGCCCTCGAGATGGCCAGCCTGTTGACGCAGCTCGAACAGGACGGCGCTCCCAACTGACTCGCTGCGGGCGGGCGAACGCCACGTCCACCAGCTCAGACCAGTACAGAGGCGGCACGGTGACCACCACCCAGAGCAACCAAGGCAGAGAGTCAGTCCGGGACCGCCGCAAGGGCCATCGGCGTCAGGGCCGTGAAATGGCGCTGCAGATGCTGTTTCAATGGGATCTGGCGGGAAGTCCGCTGCCCCAGATCCTGCGTGAGTTCGATACTCACCTGTACGCAGCGGAGACCGGTGGAGCTGCACCCAAGCGGCCGGCGACCACGGTCGGATCCCACGATGGCGAGCCCAAACAGGACCAGGTCGCCTTGTCGTTTGCTCGGCGACTCGTCGAAGGTGTCGTCCAGCGCGTTGCCGAGATCGACGAGCTGATTGCCGAGCATGCCGAGAACTGGCGAATCGAGCGCATGTCGACTGTCGATCGGAATGTGCTGCGTCTCGCCGTCTATGAGCTGTCTACCGAAGCCGACGTGCCCAAGGTCGTCGTCATCGACGAAGCCATCGAGATCGCCAAACGGTTCGGATCGGAGCAATCGGGAGCTTTCGTCAACGGGCTGCTGGACGCGCTCCTTCATCGCGAGTCGTTTCCCGGAATCTTGAAGTGAAGAGGTTGGCCATCAGGAGCGCGCCGTGACTCGGAGTGCTCGCACGATGCTCATGAGTTCGATCCTGCTGCTTCTCGTCTCGGGAAGCGGGCAGCCTTCTCCTGCAAGCGAAAGAGGCACGGCGGCTCCAGTCGCGTTCGGTACGACGATCGCAGGTACGGATCGCGCCCTCGTTGCGAGGCCCGAAGGAGTCGATTGGCGTCCTTACGGCAATGCCGGATACGACGCGATCGCAGTCGGCGACCGCATCGAAGTCTCCGTAACTCTGCGAGAGATCGGAGACTCGAGTCCATTCTCCCCACCTCAGTTGTCCAAGGAAGCCACTCCGCTCGAGAAAATCGCCCACAAACAGACCGCGGGTGCACGAACTCACTACGAGGCGTCGGCGCGGATTCTCAACTGGGTCTCCAGAAACATCCAATACGAGCTCGACCGAACGAAGGCTCAAGATGCTGAGACTGTGTTGCAGCGACGGACCGCCTACTGCACGGGGATCGCTCGGCTCACCGTCGCACTGTTTGCGTCAGTGGGTATCCCCTCGCGTGAGGTTCCGGGTGTGGTCTTCGACGGCCGGTTCGCCGGCCTGCATCGCTGGGTAGAGCATCGACTGCCGGAAAGCGGTTGGGTCTTCTCGGACCCACTAGCGAGTCACTTCTGGGTACCGGCGACCTATCTGCGGCTGGACTCCGGAGCGCTCGACACCCAAGGGCCACCGCGACACCACGAGATGCTCGCACGTCAGGACGACACGAGCCCGGTCGACGTCCACGCGCTCGGGCCTCACTGGATCCTGGCCCGCGCGAATCGCCCGGAGCAACAAGCGCCTGCGCTCGAAGTCGTTCTCGATGGCGCGCCGATAGCCCACGCGAGGCTTCGCGGAGGCGGTCGCGAGCATGTCGCCCGCCTACACCGGGGACGCGCCGTCTTCGTAGGGCTCGAGCCAGCGAGCTACACGCTGCACGTCGAGCCCCAGCAAACCGGACACGACGAACGCCTGCGGATGACGACCGCTCGCAAGCTCGATATCAGCGACAACGTTCGCCACGCCGTTCGCCTGGTCGGTCGCGATCGAGCACTCGAACCGTTCAAGACGAGCGGCGGCGGCGAGATCGCACTCTCGGGAGTGCGTAAAGCGCGCGAAGGGCAGTAGGATCAGCCCGCCGAGAGGCATCACAGGATCAGGTGAGAAGCGACTGCCGGTCAGCCGACGAGATCTCATGGGCCTCCATGGAGAACGCGGGTGAGACCTGGATGAGAGGAAGTGAGCTCGTGCTACGACAGGATCGAACGGTGATCAAGGTGTTGCGAGTCCTGACGGCTGCTGCAAGCGTGGCGACCGTTCTGCTACTCAGCGGCTGCGGCTACGCTCTCGTGGGTCGTGGGTCCAACATTCCCGAAGACGTGCAAGCGGTCTACCTGGAGGCTTTGACCAACAGAACACCTCGTGCGGAGGTCGAGCAGTTCCTGACCCAGGCGATCGCCGATGAGCTCGTCACTCGTCAGCGCTTCACGCTCGTCACCGGCACCGACGACGCGGATGCGGTGCTGCGCGGAATCGTGACCAATTTCCAGGTCATTCCACTGACCTTCGACGCCGACGGTCGGGCTGAGGAGTACGAGATCTCGGTCACCGCCGACATGAGCTTCGAGAGGGTCTCCAACGAACCCGAGCCGGAGGTCCTGTGGGCGAACCAGCGCTACCTGTTCAGGGACACGTACGAGCTGGAGGCGGATGCCGACTCCTTCTTCGATCGTGAGAACCTCGCCATCCTGGAAACAGCAGAAAGGTTCGCTGAGACGATGGTCAGCGATCTCCTCGAAGGCTTCTGATCCGCAGCCCCTGCTGCACGCTTGAAGGGAACATCTCTGACGAGCCCGTCAGGCACGACAGTGCGATAGCGGCGCGGGCGACCACGACAAGTGCAGCACCACGCGTGACGACGCGCGACGAGGTGACAAACGCTCGTCAGAAGCGCTCGCGCCCCGAGCAGAGG
>JANQPS010001300.1 GCA_028285365.1 Thermoanaerobaculia bacterium
CTCGACCAACGACGCCCCACCCTCGAAACCCAGCTCACCGACATCGACGCCCGCCTCGGCGACGACCGCCGCATCCGAACCCGACAAATCCGCCGTGACCCGCCCGGCCGCGTCGTCGACACGATCGGGCCACGGCCGAACGCAGGGCAGCCGGCACGAGCATGGGACAACGCCGCCGGACGCATCGACCAACACCAGACCGCCTTCGGTCTGGCCAAGGGGCTCGGACCCACGAAGGGCCGGAAGGTCCCGATGGGCTTCCTGTTCAGCCGGGCGCTGGCCGCACGCGACCAACGCAGTTGCGAACAAGCCATCACCCGAGAGCGGCAGCAAGCTCGCCGAATCGAGGGACCGGCACTCCGAATCAGATGACCCGGCGACCAAGCCTTGCCCCGAAGGGCAAGGCCGAACCAATGGTGATCAACCGATGCGGCGTCAAGGGTCGGCTGCGGGAGTCCGCTGCGCTCCTTTTCCTCGCCTTTGCCATGCGGGCGATCCCTTGACCCTCGATGCCCACTTCCCGCTCGGCCATCCCCGCGCAAACACCGCTGTCGGACGCCTACGAAAAGTACGAGTCGATCGTTGTTGCGAACCCTTGCGTGCATCCTGCGCGATGTCGCGCCATCATCTCGTTTCCGCCTTCGCTGAGCTCCAACTGAATCAGCTCGATCACCGCAAGCCTGAGACCCTTGAGCGCTGGGTCGTTCAGCCGAAGCTCATCGAGGGCCCTGCCGGCGGCAGCGCTCTCTTCACTCGGCAGGCCCGGTGCGACGATGAGTGACCCGTCGAGTGAGTCGACCGTGAAGTAGAGGACTTCAGGGTCCATCTCGTCGGGGAACAGCACCATCCCGCAGAGGTCGCTGTCGCCCTTGGGTCCGTCGCAGTGCTCCGGCGATCCGCAAACGAGGAGCAGATTCGCCCAGTCGTAGTGATGGTTCTCGCTCGGCCGGACGTCGCACTCGGGAACAGATTTTGGGTGCACATGTTCGACGGCGCCCCCGGATGGCATCGGCGACTCGCAGTACGCGCAGAGCCGATATTGCGAGGTTCGGAGGGTTTCCTTGATGGCGTTGTGGGCCTCTGCCTCGCCCGCCGTGTCCCATTCGCGCCCCGGGTCAACTGCGATGAGTGTGGTCAACTCTGGTGGCGCATCAACGCGGCTAACTGCTCTCACGTTCCAGCCGCCATCGGAGTTCGGCCATCAGCCGCAGGGCGTCAGGATCGTCGGTGGCGCCACCGGCTGAGATGCGATCGGCTACTTCTTGTGCAGTTTCCAGGTCCCGGCGCCGAAGAGCGTCTGCGAGCTCCTCGAGTAGCTCGACGTACTCGGTCGAGGCGCGGACCGGCGCATCAAGAAGCGCCTCGGTGAGGATCTCGATCCGTACTCCTTCGGTCGAGCGGTCGGGCACCTCGAACGCCGACCGGCCGCTGGTGCTAGTGATGCGTCTCACCGCATCAGAGTCGACGGAGCTCAGGACAAATGGGCTGTGCGTGGTGACGATGAACTGAACGCGTGGAAACGCCTGCGCCAGGTCCCGAAGGACGTGGGTTTGCCACGAGGGATGGAGGTGCATGTCGATCTCATCGATGAGGACCACACCAGACGTCAGCTGAGGGGCTTCGGCCCCGAGGTGGTGGTTGAGAACGCCGCATCGGAAGGCGAGGTCAGCGACCATCCCGAGAACGGACCGGTATCCGTCTGCGACGAGATGCATCGGAACGATCGTGCTGCCAGGCTCTACTGGAGCTACGAGGCCGGACTCCGGGTCCGTTCGTAGTAGCCCGAAGTCGAGTACCAGGTCACGATCCTCCATGCTGTAGGAAACGCGGCTCACGCCGTGCGATGCGAGAACCTGGGTAGAAGCCTCGTACATGGCGTCCAGAGTGACGTCCCATATCGATTCGCCTCGGCCCGAACGCTCCCACTCTCCCTGGGCCAGCCAAGGGGCGAGCTCCTCAAGCGCTTCGCCGGCACGCAGGGAGTTCCGGTAGCCGTATGCGCGATCTGGGCGCCCGAGCGTCGGTGGATCTCGCTGGAGAACGCTCGCACCAGTTCGATTCGTTCCGTAGTACGCAAAGACTGGAAGGTTGACTTCGGCCCCGCGCTTGCGTGTCGCTGGTGACGCCACGGCTCGTGCGGCTGGCGGCATCTCCCAGACGGGATCGGCATCAGCACTGGCAAGCGTCCCACTCCAAGCGGACCGCTCTCCGTCGATCATCGCCGAGACCGTTTGCGAGACCGGGAAAGCGCCCTCCCGGTAGGGGGGAAGCGCGTTGTGGGTCGTCGCGTCGCTTGGTCTGAGCTGGACTCGATCGGCGGGGGACCGTCTCGGAGGTAGCTGCGCTGGCCCGAGGAGTTGACCGAGTCCTGTTGCGAGAGCATCCAGCGTCGCTGTCTTCCCGTGGCCGTTGTCGGCGATCAGAACAACAAGCGTCTCGTCCAGCTCGATCGTCGCAGACTCGAAGCAACGGAAGTTCTCGAGCCGCAGCCCGGTCAGCCTGAAATCCATTCAACTCAAGCTACCCGGCTCATCGCTCCGCCGAACTAGCCTCGACGACCATGGAGATCTGCGACCCCGGAACGGACCATGCCCCCCGAGCTAGCTGAGATACAGCGGCGGCTGTGGGACGCAGCGGACGAACTCCGCGCCAACTCGGGGCTACAAGCCGCAGAGTACTCCCAACCAGTGCTGGGCCTGATCTTCCTTCGTTTCGCCGAGCAAAGATTCACCGAGGCAAGCGACAGAGTCGGGCCCGGCACCCCTCGGAATCCCATCGGCCCGGACGACTACAAGGCAGAGGGCGTCCTGTTTCTTCCCGACGCTGCGCGCTATGGCTACCTGCTGGACCAGCCCGAATCGGCTGATATCGGTGCGATTGTCAACCAGGCAATGGCCGCAACCGAGAGTCACAACCCGGATCTACAAGGCGTTCTGCCAAAGGTGTATACGACTCTCCCTTCGAAGACGCTTTTTGAGCTCCTCCGGACCATCAACCAGCTCGCCGACATTCCAGGAGACCGATTTGGGCTCGTCTACGAGTACTTCCTTGCTCAGTTCGCGATGGCCGAGGGTGCCGGGGGTGGGGAGTTCTTCACCCCGTCCTCGATCGTCAAGTTGATCGTCGAGGTTCTGGAGCCTCACCACGGCAAAGTTCTCGATCCCGCCTGCGGGTCAGGTGGCATGTTCGTCCAGTCCGCAGAGTTCGTAGAACGTCACTCAGGAAGCGCAAGCTCAGAGCTCTCTCTGTACGGTCAGGAGGCGTCGCGGCGAACCGTGCCGCTCGCAAAGATGAACCTCGCCGTCCACGGCCTCAGCGGTGTGATCCTGGAGGGGAATTCGTACTACGACGACCTCCACGACAGCGTCGGCAGGTTTGACTTCGTGATGGCCAACCCTCCGTTCAATGTCAACAAGGTCGATAAGAAGCGGTTGGAAGATGACCCGCGATTCAGCCTCGGACTCCCGACTACCGACAACGCGAACTACCTGTGGATTCAGATGTTTGTTGCTGCTCTGAACGAGAATGGTCGCGCCGGGTTCGTCATGGCGAATTCCGCTTCCGACGCCCGCGGCTCGGAACTCGAGATACGTCGGAAGCTGATCAAGTCGCGCGTTGTGGATGTGCTGGTTGCTGTCGGCACGAACATGTTCTTCACAGTGACGCTGCCCGTCACTCTCTGGTTCCTAGACCGTGGAAAGGCGTCGGGTCCGCGAGCCGACTCCGTTCTGTTCATTGATGCGCGGTCGATCTACAACGAAATCGACCGGGTCCATCGTGACTGGTCACCCTTGGACATCGAGCGGATCGCCAACATCGTTCGGCTGTGGAGAGATAACAGCCCTGAGATCGACTCTGGCAGCGGCGACTGGCTAGATGCGACGTTCCCGGGAGCGCGATATCAGGACGTTCCTGGGCTCTGCGCGGTTGCTTCTATTGATGAGATCGAGGAGAACGGATGGAGCCTGGCCCCCGGTCGCTACGTGGATCCAGTGGTCGAGCGTCTCGACGACGAGGTGTTCTCACAGCGGATTGAGGCACTCGCACGGGATTTCCGTTCTTTGAAGGCCGAGAGTCGTGAACTCGAGAGCGCCGTGGAATCGGTTCTGCGAGAAGCCGGTGGCTGACTTCGAGGAGGTCACGCTCGGCGACGTTGTGAACCTGAAGCGTGGCTACGACTTGCCAAAGAAGGACCGGGTGGCCGGCCCGTACCCCATCGTCTCTTCATCGGGTCGCACTGGACTTCACGCCGAATGCAAGGCTGAGCCGCCCGGAGTGGTCACCGGTCGATACGGGACCATTGGCGAGGTGTTCTACGTGAACGAGCCCTACTGGCCTCTGAACACCACGCTCTATGTCCAGGACTTCAAGGGCAACGACCCGCGCTGGGTCGCCGCTCTGCTCGAAAGCTTGGACCTTGCGTCCTTGGTTTCGTCAGCCGCAGTCCCCGGTGTCAACCGAAACCACCTCCATCCTCTGAAGGTTTGCCGCCCAGACCTAGCGACTCAGCATCGCATCGGATTCGCAGTTGGAGCATTCGAGGACCTAATTCAGAACAATCGGCGTCGGATTCAGATCTTGGAGGAGACGGCTCGGTTGTTGTACCGGGAGTGGTTTGTGCACTTCCGGTTCCCCGGGCACGAGGACGTCGAGCTGGTCGACTCCGAACTCGGCCCCGTCCCCAAGGGGTGGGAGGTGGCCAATCTCTTCGAGTTGGCCGATGTTGGTTTCGGTTTCTCCTTCAAGTCGAAGCACTTTGTTGAGGACGGCAGGCACCCGGTAGTTCGGATCAGAGACATCCCCAAGGGGGAGACTGCGACCTTCACTGACGAGGAGAGTGGCGAGCGGTACGAGATCCACGACGGCGACTCCTTGATCGGAATGGACGGTGACTTCCACATGTGCCGCTGGTCGGCGGGCCTCGCCTATCTGAATCAGCGGGTCTGCCGAATCCGAGCGGTTGGTCGTCTGGAGCAGATGGCCCTTCACCTTGCTCTCGAAGCACCGATCCGGCGCTTCAACGACACGATCAGTGGCACTACCGTGGCGCATCTGGGGAAGCGCCATCTGCAAGAGATCGATATTGCTGTGCCCGATTCCGGAACAGCGACCGCGCTCAATGAGAGGTTTCAATCGCTCATGGACCTTGAGATCAACCTCAGGAAGCAGAACCGCGTGCTCCGCGAGGCGCGAGACCTCCTGCTACCTCGCTTGGTGTCGGGGGAGCTGGATGTGGCAGAACTTGACCTGGATGGTGTGCTGGCGTGAGTGGAGCGCCGGGGTCGGAGGATGCGGCGGTCGAGCAGCCGGCTCTTGAGCTTCTCGCCGAGCTGGGTTGGGAGATCCTTTCGGGCTTCGATGAACCAGTCGAGCTGGGGCGGTCGAGCAAAGCCGACGTCGTGCTCGAAGCCCGCATGCGCGACGCAGTCCAGCGGCTAAACCTCGGGCTCGAGTCTGGTGCCGTCGATGCCGCCGTGGCGTCGTTCATTGAGGACCGGTCGTCGCTCGATCCGGTGCGGGCGAACAAGGCGGTCTGGGAGCTGCTGCGCGATGGCGTCGTCGTGCAGGCGGAGAACGAGCTGGGCAAGAGGGAGCCACGCCGGGTTCGGTTCGTGGCGTGGAACGTCGCGGATCAGAATGAGTTCCTGGCGGTATCCCAGCTCTGGGTCACGGGTGAGCTCCACACGCGCCGCACCGACATCGTTCTGTTCATCAACGGCATCCCGCTCGGTTTCATCGAGCTGAAGGCGCCGGAACGAACGGTTCACGAGGCCTATCAGGGGAACCTTCGGGCGTACCGGTCCGAGATCCCGCAGCTGTTCTGGTTCAACGCGTTCGTCATCCTGTCGAACGGGTCCGAAAGCCGGATGGGCTCGACGTACGCGCCGTGGGACTTCTTCGCGGAGTGGAAGAAGATCGACGACGAGGCCGAGGCCGGCGCGGTGTCGCTGGAGACGATGCTGCGAGCCACGTGTGAGCCGCACCGAATGCTCGACATCATCGAGAACTTCATCGCGTACACCGAGACCGGCGGCACAATCGACGCCGAAGGCAAGCGCACCGGCAGCCTCGTCAAGAAGGTCGCCAAGAACCACCAGTACCTCGGCGTCAACAACGCCCTCGAAGCCACCTACCAGGTCAAGGAACGCGAGGGCCGCCTCGGCGTGTTCTGGCACACCCAGGGGTCGGGCAAGTCGCTGTCGATGCTGTGGTTCACGCAGAAGGTGCTGCGCAAGCGACCGGGCAACTGGACGTTCGTTCTGGTGACAGACCGCAGGGAGCTCGACGAGCAGTTGTACGAGGAGTTCGCCGACTCTGGTGTGATCACCTCTGGTGTCGAGATCCACGCCGATACGTCGGCTCATCTGCGTGAGCTGCTTGGTCAGGACCATCGCTACGTCTTCACCCTCATCCACAAGTTCATCCCGCCCGAGAAGGGCGCAGACATGCCGGTGTTGTCGGATCGGGACGACATCATCGTCATCACCGACGAGGCCCACCGGTCGCAGTACGACACGCTGGCCGCGAACATGCGGGCGGCGCTCCCGAACGCCTCGTTCCTCGGCTTCACAGGAACCCCGCTGATCGAGGGCGAGGAGCAAGAGACGAAGCGGGTGTTCGGCGACTACGTGTCGACCTACAACTTCGCCGACTCGATCCGGGACGGCGCCACTGTCCCGCTCTACTACGAGAACCGCATCCCCGAGCTCCAGCTCACCAACGAGAACTTCGACACCGAGCTCGAGGACCTGCTCGACGAAGCCGCGCTCGACGAGAAGCAAGAGAAGGCCGTCGCCCGCAGGTTCTCCCAGCAGTACCAGCTGATCACCCGGCCCAAGCGGCTCGAAGAGATCGCCGGTGACCTGGTCGAGCACTTCGCCAACCGAGGATTCCTTGGCAAGGGCATGTACGTGGCCATCGACAAGGCCACCGCCGTGCGCATGTACGGCCTGGTGTCGGCCGAGTGGGCCCGCTCCATCTCCCGCCTCGAAGCCGAGATCGAGACGCTGCCGCTTCTGGAGCGGGCCCCGAAGGAGTACCAGCTCCGGTGGATGCGTGAGACCGACATGGCCGTCGTCGTCTCGCAGGCCCAGAACGAAGTCGCCGACATGGCCGAACTCGGCCTCGACATCAAACCGCACCGACGGAAGATGAACGACGAGGACCTCGACACTCGGTTCAAGGACTCTGACGACCCGTTCCGACTCGTGTTCGTGTGCGCCATGTGGCTCACCGGGTTCGACGCCCCGTCGACGTCGACGATCTACCTCGATAAGCCGATGCGGGGCCACACGCTCATGCAGACGATCGCCCGAGCCAACCGAGTGTTCCCCGACAAGGACAACGGCCTGATCGTCGACTACATCGGCGTCTTCCGGAACCTCGAGAAGGCGTTGGCGATCTACGGCGTCGACCGCAGCGGCGAGATCGGCACCCCGATCCAACCGACCGACGACCTTCGCGCTGCGCTGGATGCTGCGCTCTCCGAGGCCGAGGAGTACCTGGCGGCAAACGACATCGAGCCGGCCGACCTGGAAGCGGCGACCGGGTTCGAGTTCGTTAACCTGCTCGACTCCACCGTCGAGGCGCTGTTGATCGACGAGGCCACCCGCAAGGGCTGGGTGCAGCTGGCCAATCGGGTTCGTAAGGCGTACAAGTCACTGATGCCGGACCCAGCGGCGATCCGGGCGACCAAGCGGGTGTCGATCATACGCAATGTCGCCAACAAGATGGCATCGCTGGGGGAGCAGGCCGACATCTCCGACGTGATGGACGGTGTCTCCGAGCTGCTCGACCGATCGGTTGGGACCCGGGAGTACATCATCCGGGCCGCAGGTGAGGAGCAGGCGCTCCTCGACCTGAACCAGATCGACTGGGAACAACTCGCCATCACCTTTGCCGCCAACAAGCGCACCGCCGCGAAGGCAGTCGAGCGGGAGCTCGAGAAGCAGATTGACGACGCGGTCCGCAAGAACCCGACCGTCATCCCCCTGGCCGAGCGACTGCGGCAGCTGATCGCCGACTACAACGCCGGCACCCTCAACGCCGAGGAATACCTGCGGCGCCTGGCGCAGCTGCATGGCTCGCTCGACGAGCACCAGCGCCGGGTGGTTGAGGAGGAATTGACCGAGGCCGAGCTTGCCATCTTCGACCTGCTGACCAAACCGGCACCGGAGCTGACCGATGGCGAACTGCGCAAGGTGCGGGCAGCGGCCCAGCGGCTGCTGGCTCACATCGAAGAGACGATCGTCCTCGACTGGAGGAAGAAGGAAGAGAGCAAGGCGGCGCTACGGGTGGCGATCCGCCGGGTGCTCGATGACGAGCTGCCCGAGGCGTATGGGCGCGAGATCTTCGACGAGAAGCGCCAGGCGATCTACGAACACATCTATGCCAGCTTCGGCAATGACGGCGAGAGCGTCTACGACGGCGCGGTCGTGGCTGCGCCGGCGCCGGTCGGAACTCTGCCCACGACCGAGGAAGACGTCACCGACGACGACGTCGACCAGGCCGACGCCGAGCGGTTCGCCCGGATGATCGAGGAGCTGTACGGCACACGCGAAACCTGGGCGCTGCCCCTCGAACGGCTGATGGCCGGCGAGGAGAGCGAAGTGGTCGAGTTCAAGACCAGCGCACGCTGGGACACCGACGGCAAGGTCACCAAGAAGGCGCCAGCGGTGATCACCAAGACCATCGCCGGCTTCGCCAACGCCAAGGGCGGCACACTTCTGATCGGCGTGAACGACAAAGGTGGGGCCGTCGGACTGAAGCCCGACTACGAGACCTTCAGCGACCGCCACGACGTCGACAAGTGGCTGAACTGGCTGACCGACATCATCATCAACCACCTCGGTCGAGGCGTCCTGCGTCGCCTCCGTGTGCGCATCCACCTCGTCGAGGACAAGGAGATCTGTCGCATCGACATCCCAGCGCTAGGTGCGCCCACGTGGTCGGCAGCAGGCAAGGGCGACCCGGTGCTGTACGAGCGCCTCCCGAACTCGACGCGTGCGGTGCCCATGAATGAGGTCGAGCCGTTCATCGTCGACCGCTTTGGAACAGACGGAGTGTCGGACCGATGACCATTGACCTTGCTGGCAGCCCGTACAGCCTTGAGGACACCGGGCAGTGGGTGATCGACAAAGCCGCTGAGCTCCAGCAGCGCGTAGACATGCTCCGGTCCAAGGGCGCGCTCACTGAACAGACGCTCAGGGCGTATTTCGGAGACAAGCGGTTCGAACAGATCGCGGAGTCAAACGCAATCGAAGGAAGCACGCTGGACGTCGGTGAGACCCAGATCGCGGTCCTGCGCGGTATCACAGTCACCGGCCACGACCCTGCGTTCTCCAGAGACGCCGTGAACTTGGCTGCAGCGCTCGACCGGATGGTTGAGATGGCGCAGTCCGTGACGCCAACGGACATCGAACAGGTCAAGGAATTGCATGCCCTGATTCTCGGCGAGGCACCAGGCGCTGGTGTGTTCCGGGCCGAGCCGGTCCGGATCTCCGGATCACCTCACACACCTCCGGCTTCCTGGCAGGACGTCATGGCAGGGATGGAGGATTGGGAGACCTGGTCGCAAGAGAACCGCGATGCCCCTGCGTTGTTACGGTCCATCGTTCTGCACGCCTGGCTCACGCACATCCATCCGTTCTCGGATGGAAACGGCCGCACGTCACGAGCAGTCATGAACCTTGAACTGATTCGCGCTGGCCTCCCTAGCGTGATCGTCCGGAAGAAAGATCGTCTGCGCTACTACGAATCGCTTGCAGAGTCGGATCTTGGTGGCGATCTCGGGCTCATCGCGGAACTCATTCTGGCTCGGGCAGAGGATGCGCTCCGTGACCTAGAACGTGCCGCTACTGCGCAGCAGGGGTACGACCGGGTTCAGGCTGAGCTGAGGCTGGCTCAAAAAAGGCAAGTCGGCATCTGGAACGACGCGGTGCGTCTTCTCTTCGCCCTGATTGACGACACGGTCCAAGCCTCGCTAGGTGACATGGGCACGGTGTCTACGCATTGGTACGAGGACGAGCTGCTGCTCGACGACTACGTGGCGCTTTCTCAAGGCGACTCTGCCGGAAACTCCTGGTTGTTCCGGCTGGAGGCCGAGGTTCCTGGTGTGGGGTTGCGAAGGTATCTCGCGTGGACTGGCTACCGCAGTTACGAGATGCAGAACTACGAAACGATCGGTGCCGGTCCGGCGATCTTCTGGTCGGTCCCCGATCCATCGGGCTATCGGAAGTGGATTCGCAACGACCACCGGTCTCCGGGCGTCGTAGAGCTTTCGCTCAGGCTTCCAGACGTGGACCGGTGGATCGCCCGACTGCCCAGCGGCGACATCCGCAGACTTCAGCCAAGCGCCGTTGCCCGAAGAGTCGCTGACGCCGTAGCGGCCTCGTTGCTGGCAGGGTCGTAGTGGTGGGTATGGCGATCGCAGCGAGCTTTGAACTGCGAAGGCTTGGTTCATGGTCACCGGGGCCGTGGACATCAGCGCCGTCATGATTCCTGAGCCCGAGGCCAATCGCGTGCGCAAGTGGGCGCACGAGAAGACGCCCCCGGAGTACCGCGACGAGATGCGAGTCGAGGTGGACGAAACACCCCGAGGGCTGACGATCTTCGATTGCCGGCCACCGTGGAGCGACTTCATCGGACCCGAGTGGACCCGCACGCCGATCGCCCGGCTCGGCTACGTGAAGAAGCGCAATGAGTGGACGCTCTACTGGGCGGACCGGAACTCGAAGTTCCAGCGCTACTGGGACGCCGAACCGACGCAGCACGTCAGCGAGCTTCTCGACGAGATCGACGCTGACCGTCCCTCCATCTTCTGGGGCTGAGTCAGACCGTTCTGTGTTCTCGTATACAAGAACACAGAACGCTGCTAGACCCGGGTCATGGCTAGAAGGACTTCTGCTGCGGTCGAGCGCAGTGCGGTCGATGCTCTGATTGGCGCGCTCGAGAGCCTTGGCGCGGACGCTGAGGTGACGGCCGTCGAGCAGCCCGAGTGTGACCTCGTGGTGGAGGTCGCAGGGAGTCGCTTTGAGGTCGAGGTCAAGTCGGTGGTCACCTCCGCGTTCGGTCAGCGGCTAGCCCGACGCCGAAAGCGTGATGGCCCTCCGCTTCTCGTCGTCGCTGATCGGATCGCCTCGGATGCCAAGCAGTCGTTCCGGAAGTCAGGGATCAACTACTTCGACCGGCGGGGTGAGCTACGGATCGTCCACCCGCCGCTCGTCATCGACACGATCGTGGCTTCAGCGCAGCCGATCGCAGCGGGTGCGGGTGGTTCGCTCGACAGCCAGGTCGCCAAGGAGGTGGCCATTGCCTGCCTGCTTGCGCCGGACCAGCCGCACGGTGTCCGCGAGATCGCCCGCTACATAGACCGCGCGCCGAGCGCTGTCTCCAACGCGATGGCAGGCCTGCGGGCTGACGGTCTGTTGACCTCAGAAGGTGAGGCGATGGTTCCGGACCTCTTCCACGAACTTCTCGCAGTATGGCGGAGACGAGCTGTCTCGTTGGCAGCGTTGCCACACCCGCGAAGCCGTGGCGCAGAGCGGCTGGGGCTCGGCCTCCATGAACCCGAGGACACGATGGGTTGGGCGATCACCGACACCCGTCGAGCAGCTCCTCCTTCGTCACCACGGTCCCCTGGCGCGTGGCGAGGCAGGTCAGCACGTCGAACACCTGAGGCTCGACGGCGATCACCTCCCCGGCTCGCCGTAGCTCGTAGGCGCGGAGGTCGATCTCGCAGTCGTTGAAGCGCAGGAGGTGCTCGGGCATCGAGTCGACAGTAGCGGAGGCCCTGCCGTGTCCTGCCTGGCGAGGAACCCTTCCGCGGGAACCCTTCGGGTTCCTCGAGTTTCTCGCAACTTGCAGTCGGGCGACGCGTCCGCGGACGCGTCCTTCCGGGGCTTGGGTGTCCCACCCCCTGCCTACGCTCGATCGCAGATCGAGCGTAGGTGTGCCTGTTCTGCCGGGAGGACACATGAGCACAGACACCGCATCCACCGTTGCGACCGTGCGGGCG
>JANQPS010001314.1 GCA_028285365.1 Thermoanaerobaculia bacterium
TCGCCGAGGCCAGCGCCGCCGAGAACGAGGTCGCCATTGCCCAAGAGCTCATAGAGCAGGCTCGCCAGAGTCTCGTTCAAGCGCGAGCCGCCCTCAAGGACGCTAGCAAGGCGCCCGAGCGCATCGAGGCGAGTGAAGCGGCGGCTGAGGCCGCAGCCGCGCGAACCGCTCAGGCCGAAGTCGCCATCAAAAGGGCTGAGCTGGATCTCGACTACACCCAGGTGCGCGCACCAGCCTCCGGAATCGTTGCCCGCAAGCGAGTCGAGGTTGGACAAGGCGTGGATCCACGCCAGCCCGTCCTCGCCGTTGTCTCCCATGACGAGATCTGGGTCGAGGCGAACTTCAAGGAGAACCAGATCGAGCACATGCGACGCGGACAACCGGCAAGCATCCGAGTTGATGCCTATCCGGGTGAGCGGCTGAGCGGACACGTCTCGAGCCTCGGGGCGGCGACGGCCTCACGCTTCAGCCTGCTGCCCGCCGACAACGCCAGCGGCAACTTCGTCAAGGTGGTGCAGCGAGTTCCCGTGCGCATCGCGATCGATCGTCCCGCCAACTCCGAGTTGGTGCTGCGCCCGGGTATGTCGGTTGTCGTCACCGTCCATCTCAGGAGGGCGCCGATCACCCTCGACACCGACGGCGAGCCATGAGTCGCTGTCGTCAGGGTCGTCATGAGGCTGCCAACCTCCCAGGGTCGCGGCGCGTCGCCGTCTCGAGGTGAGCCGACCCACCAATCCCTGGCTGCCCGCGACGGCAGTGATGTTCGCGACGATGATGGTGTTCCTCGACACCACCGTGGTCAACCTCTCGCTGCCCTACATCGCCGGCAGCCTCTCGGCCTCCATACCCGAGTCGACCTGGGCACTGACCTCTTATCTCGCCGCCAACGCAGTGATCCTGCCCCTGAGCGGCTGGCTCGCCAACCTGGTTGGCCGCAAGCGCCTCCTCCTGGTGAGTCTGGCCAGCTTCACCGCGGCTTCGGTGCTCTGCGGGCTCGCGCCCAATCTCGACTTTCTCATCGCCTTCAGAGTGCTGCAGGGGTTGACTGGCGGCGTCATGCAGCCGATTTCCCAAGCAGTGATGCTCGAGGGGTTTCCCCCTCGCGAACGGGGCAAGGCGATGGGCATCTGGTCGCTCGGGATCATCGCCGCGCCGATCCTCGGCCCGCTGCTCGGCGGATGGCTCACCGAGGTGTCCAGCTGGCGCTGGGTGTTTTTCATCAACGTCCCGTTCGGCGTGTTCGGCTACTTGCTCGTCCAGCGCTACGTCGTCGACCCGTCCTACATCAGGCGAGATGGTCGCAAGGTCGACTACACGGGGATCGGGCTTCTCGCGCTGGGCGTCGGCGCACTTCAGGTGATGCTCGACCGCGGCCAGGACGAAGACTGGCTCGACTCTCGACTCATCGTGGCGCTGGGAGCCGCAGGGATCGCATCGCTGATCGCCTTCGTCTGGGGCAGCTCGAAGAAAGACAATCCGGTCGTCGACCTGAGCCCGTTTCGCGATCGCACGTTCGCCATCGGCTCGGTCCTCAGCTCGTTGATCGGATTCCTGCTCTACGGCAGCATCGTGCTGTTGCCGCTGATGCTTCAGACACTGCTCGGCTACCCACCTCTCGATGCCGGGCTCATCATCGCTCAGCGTGGTCTCGGCGCGCTCCTCGCGTTTCCGATCGTCGGCGCGCTCACGACGCGGATGGACGCTCGACTCCTGCTCACCGTAGGCCTGGTCCTCGGCGCGATCACGATGTTCTGGTTTGCCCGGCTGGATCACACTCTCGGCGCGGGCGACCTGTTTGCCCCGCAGTTTCTCCAGGGCATCGCTCTAGGGCTCCTCTTCGTTCCTCTCACGACGATCACCATGAGCCCGATCAGCAACGAGGCCATGGGCAACGCTTCGAGCATCTTCAACCTCGCGCGCAACTTCGGTTCTTCGATCGGTATCGCCGTGACGGCAACCGTGCTCGACCGATCGATGACCGTGCACCGAGCCTTGCTCGCCGAGAACCTCAGCGCCTACGAGCCCACCACCCGGCTACGCATCGATCGGCTCAGCCAGTTGGCCAACGAGGGCATCGGGGGCTCCGCCGATACAGCAACCGCGCTTCTGCTGCAGGAGCTCGAGCAGCAGGCGAGCCTCCTGTCGTTTCTCGAGACCTTCCGGTTCTTCGGTTGGATCTTCGTGGTGATGATCCCCTGGGTCTTCCTGATGAAGAGTCCCAGGTATGACTAGTCGAAGAGCTGCTCGGGTTCGGCCGACTCAGGAGAAGAACTCGGAGGCGACAAAAAACTTGATGCGCTCGCGCTCGTCATCGCCCACTTTCGTGAAGTGCACTCCGATACCCACCATCTGCTGGGTCCACATCACCTGGGCAGTCCCTTCGATGGGATCTCCATGACCTGGCAGCGTGAGCTTGAAGGTGATCGTGTCCCCTACGTTCATCGGATGTTGACTGTCGATGAACATCCCGTCTTCGGAGATGTCCTGAACGGTCGCCTTGATCGGCGGACAGTCACATGAGTACTCGATCTCCAGGGGTCTGCTGACCCTGACCGCTCCCCTCAATTCCTCTCTGGCCATCTCACCATCATACAGTCGGCGCCTGCGACCTCTTTTCGAACCCTGACTCTCTCAACCCTGACCAGCTCAACTCGCGCTCACCGGGCACGGACCTGAAGTGACGAGACAAGGAGAAGACATGAGCTCACTCTTCGACCTGACCGGCCGCAACATGATCGTCACCGGAGGCAACGGCGGCATCGGCCTCGGAATGGCCCAGGCTCTTGCCGAAGCAGGAGCCAGCGTCGCCATCTGGGGAACCAATCCCGAGAAGAACGACACAGCACTCGCTTCCCTCGGCGGCTCCGGATCGCATCTCGCCCTTCTCTGCGATGTCGGAGACGAAGCCGCCGTGAATCGGGCCTTCGCCGAAACCACGTCCAAGCTCGGCTCCATCCACGGGTGTTTCGCCAACGCGGGGGTCGGCGGCAGCGGAAAGACCATCGACCAGACGACCTACGACGACTGGCGCCGCGTCCAGCAGATCAATCTCGACGGCGTGTTCTTCACGTTTCGCGCGGCGTCACAGAACATGATGGATCATGGCGAGGGAGGCTGTCTCGTGGTGACCTCCAGTCTCTCGGCGATCGAAGGAGCGCCGAGGAGCCTGAGCTACGCGTCCACCAAGGGAGCCGTCATCTCGATGATCAGGGGTCTTGCGGTGGGCCTCGCCCGGCACGGCGTCAGGGCGCACTCGGTGCTACCTGGCTGGATCGAGACCGCCATGACTGCAAATGCCGTGGGCAACGAGAAGTTCGAGCAGAACGTCATCCGCCGCGTCCCGATGAGGCGCTGGGGACAACCCGAGGACTTCGGCGGTATTGCCGTCTACCTGGCGAGCGATGCCAGTCGCTACCACACCGGCGACACCTTCGTGATCGACGGTGGCTACGCGCTCTTCTAGAGGCTTCGGGCGTCGAGATCCCGCTAGTCCGCGCCGATGACGGCGGCGTGAAGGCTGGCAAAATCGATGGCGGAGATGCCGGGAGGGCTCGTGCTGACGATCGCGTTTCTGGTTCCACAGCCGCGCTCGCGCACCAGACGCTGAGCGTTGGACGCGAGATCCTCGACCACAGGAACGTACGAGAGCTGGTTGCCAGGCATGACCAGGTCACCATCGATCCTGGCAAACAGCAGGATCTCTTCGGCTTCGAGTGGTCTTCGCCATCGATGCTCCGGAGATGACCTCGGGAACGCGCGCCGTTTGAGAGAGATATCGGCGTGCAGCACGTTGCCGCGATCGGCCACGATCTCGACACATCCGATTTGATCGTTGAGCGCCCAGGCGCGAAACCTCCGACGCGAGTCGAGCTCGACCTGGACCGTCGGATCCAGGCTCGAAGGGTCCACGGCCGAGCCTGAAGCGTCGAGATCCGGCTGATGACGCCGAAGGACGCGTTTGCGCTCCCTCTCGACCTGTCGGCGGAAACGGGTGAAGTAGGACGACTCGCTCGTCTTGAGGATCGGAAACCGAACGAGCGCCGTCTCACGCACCTCGGCCCTGCGGCTCGACCGACTCGTCTCGGAGCCAGCGCCAGACGCGTGGCCACCACTTCCAGCTCCCATCTGTGACATTTGTCGTTCAGTGTATCGACTCGAGCTCGGAATCGATCGACGTCTCGAACCAGTTCGTTCCTTCCAGCGTCATCTCGAGAGTGCGATCGGCGCTCCGACAGCGTTGTCTTCAGTAGAAGCCTGCTCCCGTGTTCGCCACCACAACGTCGACGCTAGGATCATGGTCTTCCCCAGGGCCCACGCATCGTCGGCCCACAGAACCGAATCCCGGACACAGTCCCACCCACTGCACACCCGAGAGGACACCACGATGTTCGACAACGCACCAAAAGCCTTCGCATGGAGACTCAGCTTGTGCGGCATGATCGCCGTGTTCGCCAGCGGCTGCCTGGTCTCACGCACAGAGCTCGAGGAATGCACGACGAGAGTCGCCGCGCTCGACGCCGAGAATGCCCGCATGGAAAAAGACCTCGAGGCGCTGCGGTCCGACTACAAGGAAGTGCTGCGCGATTTCGGAGTCCAGACTCCAGCCGGCCAGGAGATCACCGCGGAGTACATGGCTGATGTTCGCCAGCAGCTCGACATCATGCGTCAGGCGGTGCAGGAAGAGGTGCCTGACCAGGTCCGCGAGAACCTCACTCGCGAGCTCGATTCGCTGCTGAGCATGCTCGACACGCAGTACGCCGAGCTCGACGCGCAGTACTCTCGTATCTCCGGCCGACTCGAGCAGGTGACCACGTCACTCGAGGTTGCCAACAGTCGACTGGAGGGCATCGAGACCACCGGAACCGACATCCAGCAGGAGCTGGTCGCACAGCGGGTCGACGAAGATCGACTCGAAACCGAGCTCAACGATCTCGCCGACATGATCGACGGCTTCGACGACACCCGCTTTCTCTGCGGAAAAGAGTGCCCGGAGCACCTCGGAATCCGTCCGAAGCGCGCGGAAGGTGTGCTCTCGTTTCACGCCGAGATCCGCTCGATCCTGCGGCGTCTACCCCTTCAGCTCACGCGCCCTGCCGATGACGACGAGATGCCATCCGAAGATGGCGAAGAGGCCCCCGAGGAGCCCGAAGAGGTCGCACGGTAGCGGTCTCGCGGTCGCGAGCAGTCGGCCAGAGAGCCGACTCGTCTTGATATCGTCAGCACCATGGTGACTGCGGCTCCAAAGACCTACCACCACGGCGACCTCCGACGTGCTCTCCTGGACGCCACGCGGGATCTCCTGGTCGAAGGTGGTGTACAAGCCGCGTCTCTCAGGGCGGTGGCTCGCCGAGCTGGAGTGACGAATCGCGCTCCCTACCATCACTTCAACGACAAGTGTGACCTGCTTGCAGCCGTCGCAGCCGAGGGGTTTCAGAAACTCAAGGACGAGATGACGACGCGGCTCGAGGGCTGCGGCGGCGACCCCGAACAGGAGCTCGTGCAGATTGGTCTCAGCTACCTCGGCTTTGCCGCCGAGAACCCTGGCGAGTTCCAGGTGATGTTCTGGCACGAGGTCTGTGACGGCGAGAGTTTTCCTCGCCGAGAAGAGGAGTCACACTCCTGTTTCGAGGTGCTGCTCGATACGATCTCACGACTTGCGAGGCGACCATTGGACGAGGAGCGCCTGCTCGGGATGGCGATGATGGCCTGGTCGACCGTCCACGGTCTCGCCACCCTGCGGGCCCAGGGCTCGCTCGACGCACACTCCGACAAACACCCTGCGCCCCCGCCTTCACTCGACGAAGATACGTGCCGGCGAGTCGCCATCGCCCTTTCGAACGAGGCCCGCAGCGCCTAGGAGCCCGTGGCGGCGTTGGCGTGGTCCCCGTTTCGAGTGACAAGGGCCCGAGTCCTAGGCGCGAGGAGAGAAGCGATGCCTTGCTCATCGTTGACGACGAGCAACAACGGAGTCGGGCCCTTGCCGCCGAAACCCAAAGGGCGCGAGGGTTTGCGGCCCCTGATCTTCGTTGCGCCTCCTACACGATATCCCTGCATCGAGGGCGTCGGCGCGCCTTGACAGGGGCAGCAGATCCTCGTGCGGGGATCCACGCCACTGCCGCCACGGGCTCCTAAGGAGCCCGGCCAAGCGCATCCAAGGCTTGGCCCAGTACGAATGAGCTCCTGAAAAGTTGGTCCAGAACCGCAAAAACTTGTTCGGTTCCGAGATCACGCACGTCTAGTGGGTGACTGAGCAAAGCAGTTTCGGGAAGTGAGCCACCTCCGAGGTGGCAAATTCACCAGAACTTCCCGAAACCAAATCAATCTATACGCCGTATAACCCGATGTATACGGCGACGACATAGCGATTGGCGCATGTTGGAGTCGCCGGAAAGACCCCGCGAACTCCGCCAATCCCCGAGGAAAGCACCGAATGTCATTCGTCACGATCCTCGTCTCCAGCCTCCTGAGCGTCTCCCTGGCACTCCACTCGTCGAGCGAGATCGAGCGAACCGAGGCTTCCTCGGTCCGCGCCACAGCCGACGAGATCGTCGCGCAGACTGCCACCCAGGACCATGTCGCTCGAGGAAGCAGTCTCAGCCCAACCGGCCAGCGCATCTATCTCGACGTCGCTGGCCAGCCCCTGCCCTTCTCATCTGACGACGAGATCCTCGAATTCCTCGAGCAGGCGAACGTCACGACGGTCAAGAAGATCGCGACCGGAATCAACGGCGCCCTCAAGGTCCGCCTGGAACGTGACGGTGTGGCTGCACACGGGGTGTTCAGAACCGTTGCCAGAGCCGCCATCAAGGAGCACAGCCACGGTGCCCCTGCCGTACGCGACCACTACGTCTTCGAGAAGGCAGCCTACGAGCTCGCGCGACGGCTGGGGGTCGAAAGCATCCCGGCAA
>JANQPS010000390.1 GCA_028285365.1 Thermoanaerobaculia bacterium
AAGGTCGCAGGTTCAAATCCTGCCCCCGCTACCAAATCTAAACGCCCGGGAGCCAAGAGCTTCCGGGCGTTTCTCGCGGATTCCCGGTCGAGGGTAGCGGTTCTCCGCCGAACCTCCCGCCCGCTTTTCCCACGCCATGCGTCAGCGCCGGTACTCCGCGCATACGACGTACTCGAAGAGCTCCTTCTTCGAACTCCGCTTGCGCAACGTCTCGACACGTACGTCTTGGAATCCGAAGTCCTCGAACAGGGCCGCGTAGATTCTCTCAACCGGCAGTAGCGTTCCGTAGAACTTGGAGTTACCGACTACGTAGTAGCATCGTGCACCGTCCTTAAGCACCTGCTTGAGGCTGGCTAGGTGATCCTGGATGTCCTCAAAGTACTTTTGGACGTACCGACCCAGCAGCGGATGCTCCGCTGAAATCTCATCGACGATCCTCTTGAACCCCCGAAACGGGATCCCTCGCTCGCCTCTTCCTTCCCACTTCCCCAGGTTACTCGTCGCGCAACCCCAAGTGCCTCCGATTGTCCTCCAATCGAGCTCCCCTGCGTCACGTCCGGTTTCCAGATAACCCAGCCAGTACATGTAGGGACGCAGCTCGCGGATGTAGCTCATGCGATTCGGATACGGTGGAGAGGTGATCACCAGGGAGTAGTCAGTCCTCGGGAGCGCATCCTCCAGGTGCCGCGAGTCACCCTGAAAGATCGTGTTGGAGCACGACCAATTGCCTCTTTCCACCGAGTCGGCCATCGCATCGACCACCGCCAGGAAGCGACTCCACACAGGATCTTCAGCAGACACCGTGGACAAAAGCACTTGCTGCTCCGTTGGCACTTCGCGCTTCTTGAACGACATCGACTGATGTCCGAAACTCACGTTCGCGACCTCAATCGATGCGCGACAGAAGGCAACCTTCAGAAGGTCCACGACGACCGCGTCACGGCTTCTCTCCGACCGCTTGATGCGATCGAAGAGCATCGCCAGAGACGTCAATGCAGGCTCGTCCCACCATTTCTCGATCGCGTGGATGTTCGGCACCCACAAAGCCTTGGCAACTTTCACGCGCCGAAGACCTCGCACGATGTCCTTCGCTGCCTTCTCGAAGTCACCGGCCACCGACCCTGGGAAAGCATGAGTCTTCAGATTGCCGAACCAAACCAGAAACGGGTTGATGTCGACCGCATGAGCTGAAAATCCCTTCTCTGCTGCAGCCAGCGCCGTCGTACCGGTCCCGGAGAACGGATCCAGTATCCATTCATCACTCGCCGCGCCGTCCAAGAGATCTTCGACGACCTTCAGGCCGTAGGCGGGTGTCAACCTCAGCCATCCATGACGCCCGTTTCGTGCGTTTCCACGAAAAGTCAACTGCTCACGGCGCCCTGGCGGGGCCGCACTCTTGCTCTGTTCCAGGTTCCCGAACAACGTCTCAGTCAATCTAGAAGCCCCCCGATCGTCTCTTCAATGTCCGCACGGAGCGCTTCCGAGTTCCTCTCGAAGAATGCGGCGAGGTCGTAGCCGAGCACTTCTCGAGAGAAGACGTAGGTAGAGGAGAGAGCCGTGCCGTTGACTTGTCCCTTCAAGACTATCCACTGCGCTCTTGAGTAACGTTCCTCAATGTCTCCGTCAATCTGGGCCGACAAGAGAACAACCGCAGGAAGATAGTTGTGGGCGTAGGCGTTCGCAGCGTTGGCGATGTCTGCATTCTGCCGTTTCGAATCTTTGCTCTTGTACCCTTGTCTCACCTCAAAGACTGCGCCTCGCAAGTCGGATGCGCCCGGTTCTGGCACACCCGCTCGAGTTGCAGCATCGTGGAGCCACTGAACGGCCCTCTCCCGGGCCTCCCAAGGCGGCATCTCATCAACTGGGATGCGGCCGTCAAGGGAGAGCTTCCTGGCCTTGGTCGAAGCGGTGTTCGGTAGCTCGTAGGACCAAGTACTCTGCGCAGACGTCAGCGAAAGGGAGTCCTCGAGAATCCTACGAAAGAGGCGCTCAC
>JANQPS010001333.1 GCA_028285365.1 Thermoanaerobaculia bacterium
CCTCTGAGGCCAAGACGGCTGATGCCACGTGTTGACCGTGCCCACCCCGGCCGTCTCCCGGGAAACGCATGGCGATCACGTCAGGCCGAAAACGCCTGATGATGCGCACGACGTCGCCCAGCACTTCGTCCTTGCCCCAGATCTCGAGAGTCTCGTCGACGCTCTTCGTGTAGCCGAAGTCGATCGCTCGGGTGAACAGCTGCTCCCCGCCGTCGCGATGACGAGCCTCGAGTAGCTCCTGAGTACGAATCAACCCCAGACCAGGTCCGAGCTCCGTACCGATCAGGTTCTGCCCGCCGTCACCGCGGGTGATGGACAGGTACGCGGTCCGCGCCAGCCGGCCCTGAGCCAGGTAGCTGAGCAGCGCGGTGTTCTCGTCGTCAGGATGAGCCGCCACGTACAGCACGCTCGTCAGGACCGAGAGCTTCTCCACCGCCAGCGCCAACTCCGCTCCGTTGGGATTGGACGGAGTCACGACCGCCCCGGTCGGGGAAACGAGGAGTGTGACGACGAGCAGCACAAGCGTCAGCCGACCGTTCTCGAGACACTTCATGATCGTGCAGTCTTCCTGGTTGTTGGACATCGTGTCTGCCTTCGAGCTCTTACGAATCAGGCCACGCTGAGGATGCGGGTACAGCCTTCTCTGGGTGTGAGACGATAGCTGATGGTCCAACAAGGTCCGCGCCGACACGATTTCTTTGAGCGCAAGGAGCGAACCCATGCCCTCTCTCCGAGATTGGCGACACTTCCTCAACAGTCCCAGGAATGATCTTCAGGGGCGGGCTGCAGCAGCGAGCCTCGGACGATCCGACTGATCCGACTGATCCGACCAGGTGCGGTCGCACCTCAGTCACCGACGCAACCAAGCAGCGCGGAGTGAGCTCATGTCAGGCCTTGCACGAGTCCTTCAGGCAAAGATCGCCATCACCGTGCTCGCATGGCGCGGTCCGCTCCTCACCTTCCCGTCAGATCTGTTCGTGCAGCTCGGTTTTCCCCCACCTGAGCCGGAGGGTTTCGTTCGCCTTCTGGGAATGGCCTATCTGGCCCTCACGCTCGGCTACTGGTTTGGGCTGCAGGAGCTTCGCAACGGAACGTATCCGGCAGCCACCGTCCGGGTCGGCATCGTGTCGAACGGAGGGGGTGCGCAGTCCTGACCCTTTACGCTGCACTCGGCAGTTGGTCGGGCTGGGGTCCTCTCGCTCAAACCTTCATGTGGTCGTCGTTGCTGAGCACCGGAGCCATCGCCGCGGGACTGGTCGCCTTCGGCCCATTCGCTGCCAAGGCGCGTCTCGGGCGCGCCGGAGGCACTGAGGCTCCGCCACAACGAGACATCAGAACCCAGCGAGACATCAGAGGCCGTTGACGAACTGCAAACCAGCGCTCGAGAACAATCTGAGCTGGTACGAGGCCGTAATGGCCGCTCACGGCGTCGGATTCGAGACGACCGAAGATTGGTGGTCTTCAACCGCGCCGACTCCGCCCTACTACTCCGACTTCGTCACCCGCACGCCGATCGGCGTTCAGGACCAGGTGAGGCAGCCCACGAGGTTGGTCCCGAGAACCTCAGAGGCGGGATGGAGCGTGGCCGACAGCTTCGCATGCCTCGACGTCGAAGCCATGCACCGGCTAGGGTTCGAGCTTCTCTTCGACGCCACCTGGTTCGGCAGAGTCGAGCAGCTCGACCACACCGAGGGGAGCGAAGTCCGGTTCCAGGAGGTCAGCAGCGAGGCTGAGCTCGTGGACTGGGAACTCCGCTGGCAGGAGTGGTCGCCAACGGGGGGAGCCCGGGTCTTCCCTGCAGCCCTGCTGGCGTCACCGGATCGACAGTTCTGGACCGCCTACCAAGACGGTCTGGCGGTGGGAGGCGCCATCACTCATGCACATCAGAACACTCTCGGACTTTCCAACGTGTTCGCGAACGGTAAGAGCGCTCACGGCACCTTTCTCAGGCAGGCGGCCAGACTGGCCATTGCGAGGGCTGCTGAGCGCATGGTCGTCGGCTATGGATCCGACCGGGAACTCGAGGACCTGTCGCCGCTCGGGTTTCGGTCGCTGGGGCGCAACCGCATCTGGCGTTTCTGCGGTCGACAGACGGCAGGTGGTCGCACGCGGCCACCTGCCTGACGTTGTCGATCTGTTTCGGATCGCTAGCGATCTCTAGTCGCGGAAGTAGTCATCGCGCTCGCTCCCGTCAAAAGCGTCCTGAGCGCAAACAACACTTCTTGAAACCTGCGCCCCGATCCGCAGGGACACAGATCCTGGCGCCCGAGTTTCTCCTCTAGGAGCTTCTGACCACCGACGATCTGTGGTCCTCGTTTGACGCGAGTCTCTGAAGGGAATCCCTTCCTTCTCTTGCTAGACCGCTCGAAAGGAAGGGAGGTCGTCGTAGTCGCTGTCGTCGCTGTACTTGCTCATGGCGAGCCTCCTTTCGTTCGTGCCCGCGCCCGGGCCTGTGGGATCCGAATTGTGAGTCATTCCGGAAGGCGCATCAAGTGCTTCCATCGCAGGGCGCAACTCCAAGGAACCAGCGATCGGCGGCCTCAGAACGCGTCCGTGTCGGCACCACTCCCAAACTCACCCAGAGGGTTGCCGTAGACGCGCTGGGAACCGGTCTCCGTGTCGGTCACGACGATCGAGTAGGCCACGTTCGACAGGCCGCCGAAGAAGACCCAGTAGCGACCGTTGACGCCGCGACCATCGAGCACCTTCACGACGAGCTCCACGTTGCGCGGATCGAAGAACCAGAAAGTCCCCGTGTCGCCGGTCAGCTCTGTTGCGTTGCCAACTCCCGAACCGCCAGCAAAGTCGGTCCACGTCGCCTCGACCGCAAACCGGCCTCCGCCGAGACACAATCGCATCGGCGACGGACTGCAGGACCCCGGTGGGCCACCTTCGAGGCTGGCCACGACCCGATCGCGCGTAGACTCCGGGAGCTCTTTCCAAGCCGAAGACGAGAGCTCACCAAACGCCGCCGTATCACCAACGCTGGCCAGGCGACCCCTCGGGTTCGTATAGCGAACGGCTCGGCCGCTCTGCGAGTCCGTTACCGTCAGATCGAACTCGACATCTGAAAGCGAAGCGAAAAACGTCCAGAAGTTGTCGTTCACGTCGCGACCGTCGACCATCTTGGCCACGGTCTCGACATTGTCAGCATCGAAGAACCAGAAGTAGCCGCTGTCGGTGGACAGGGACTCTGCCGTCCCGCGCCCTCGACCGCCGTCAGCCACTCGGTAGCCCATGTCGACTTGGAAGCGACGGTCGAGCAGGCACAGGCGCCTCGGGGACGGGGTGCAACGCTCGTCCAGGAGAGACGCACTCCACAGCTCGTGACCGTGCAGGCCGTCATTCGCGGCAAAGAACAGAGCCTCCGACGTGGCCACGACGCGACCCGGACTCGACGACAGCGGCCCTGGATTGACGTCCTGAACCAGTCGCGTGCCTTGAGTCGTTCCGTCACTCCACCAAAGCTCCTCGCCAACCTCTGGAGTGGAGGCCGAGAAATAGAGGATCCCGTCGTGGACCACGAAGCGGCTTGGATTCTCCAGCGTCTCACCTCGCGACGACAAGACAAGCTCCGTTCCGCTGGGTGTCCCGTCGGTTCGCCACAACAGGGACCGCCCAAGCGGCCCCGTGCTGGTGAAGTAGAGCCAGCTCTCGAAGGGGAAAAACGCCTGCCCTCGAAACCTATCCTCGGAGAAGTCGTCAGAGAGCCGCTCGAAGCTCAGATCGGTCTCGTGAAGGGCCCAGAGACCGTCTCGGTTGAAGTACACGAGTCGGTCGCCAATCCCCTGGAGCGCCCCTCTCGGAAGCGGAAGATCCTCATTCAGCGCCGCAATGTCGACGGTGCCGTTGACCGTTCCATCCGTGCGCCAAAAGTTTGACCTCAAGAAGCTGATAACCGATTCCTCGTAGAAGAACGCGTAGTTCTTCGTTCCCGCAAACCCGTGAAGACCAAAGCCTATGTCGACCCCGAGGGGCCAGGTTCCCTCACTCGTGCCATCACTTCGCCACGCACCTTCACGAGAAGTCCCAAGGAAGTACAGGAGGTCTCCGACCAACGTGAGATCTTTGATCCTCTCGCCCACGTCCGCGACGACCCGCGAGCCTGTCGCCGTGCCATCGGTCCGATACAGCGCGTTCCCCGCTGCAAAAAGGGCCACGCCATCCCGAAACACGAGACGTCGCAAGACCCTGCCCGCCAAGTCCATCACTCGAGTCGCAGGGGCACTTCCATCCGTAGCGTAGACGCCATCGACGCACTCCAGGAGAAGACGTCTAGTCGCATCGCTCTGGGAAGTGACGGTCTGTGGATGCATCCAGGTACAGGTCGTCGCCGCTAGAAGAGATGTCAGCTCCGTCGAGCTCTCCTCGCCACCACTCTTCCAAAGGCCACTTGCCGTCAGGAACAGAGCTTGGTCGTTGAGCATCGCTACGGTGCCGCCGGCACTTCCGTCCCACGTGAAGAGGTCGTGAACGAGCTCGGTCGACTCGCCGCCGTCCACCAGAACGACGCTCGAGTCGTTGATGCGATCGCCCTCACGCTTGAGAACATCGGCGGTGAAGACGACGCCGTTCTCGACGAGAGCGAAGTCTCCCCGAAAGCGAGGATTCCTGGAGAACTCCCTCAGGAGACGGGGCTGCGTCGCGTCTTCGTCCAGGCGCCACAGCTCGAAATCGAACTGGGTCAGTTGGCGGTCGAAGTAGAGGCTACCGCCAGCCGCCGCGCGCATGGTGCAGTCTCGGAACTCTCGGCACTGTGCCACCTGAAACGTCCCACCCGGCGTACCGTCGCTAGCGAAGATGTCGACCAGGCCTGTGTTGCGACCGATCTCGTCAGAGCGCTCGAACGACCAGAAGACGCGATCCGCATCACCTGCCATCAGCCGAAACTGGTCGCGCGGTTCTCCACGTCCGAGCTCCTGGACTCCGCCAGCGCTGACGTCGAGCCCAAACACACTCGTCGTCAGTCCGGAACGCTCAGAGTAGATCAGCCGATCACCCACGACGAAAGCCTGACTCGTGGACGCGTTCTCGACCTGACGCCTCGTCGACTCGGGCGTTCCCTGTGTACTCCAGATCTGCGGAGCCCCTGAGACATCGAAGGCTGTAAAGAAGGCGATCGACTCGCCTCGGACTACGGCATCGGTCTGCACCAGACGATTGTGGATGTAGTCATAGTCGAGCGCAGGACGGTCGAAAGCCGTCAGCTGTGTGAGCTCGCCCTCGGCGGTCAACAACCACAGCTGAAGGCGCTGTGAAAGGCCATCGAAAAAGAGAACGTCATCGCCAAACCCAAAAAGGGACTTCCTCTGGACATCCAAGTGGAGTGGTGGCGGCGACCTCAAGGTGTGTACGACTCGCGTTCCGGGCATGGAGCCGTCACTGACCCAGAGCTCGTGTGGTCGACGGTCACCGGCACTTGCTAGGACAACCGCTTTGTCGCCCACGGCCTGGATCTCGCGAATCCAACTGCCGGTTCTGAGGAGGGTCGTGCCCGCAAGCGTGGCATCCGATGCGACGAGGAGTTGTTGGTCTTCCCCAAGTCGCCCCGCGAAATAGAGAAGATCGCCGGCTCGCGCTGACTTCGCATACCAGGGCAGTAGGTCGATCGGTAAGTGGAGCTTCCTGGTCCCGCTTCTCGTACCGTCGGTTCGCCACCACTCAGCGGAATCACCTCGGCTTCCGCGAGAGGTCACAGCAAAGATCATGTGGGACCCAACAGATCCCACGATACTGGGGATACCTCTGGCGATCAGCTCAGCGCCACCCGGGCTCCCATCCGTGGCCCATACACCGAAGCCGCTCGGTAGCTCCGCCCCCAGCAGAGCCAGACGTCTATCACCCACGAGCCGTGCGTACTGATAGTCGAACCCGAGCAGAAGCTGCTGATCGATGTCTCCACCGAATCTGGCCGGACCATCAGAGATGTTCCGCGTCAAGTGAGCTACCTGGCCGATCGCAGATCCCATCGGAGCCAAGAGGCACAGGCACCAGCACGCGAAGATTCTCATCGAGACTCCGATCCCTTCATCACGGTTCACGGGCACAGCTCAGGTCCTCCAAGCTGTTTTGACGCTACAGCGCGCTCTCCAGCGTCTCCAGGATGACATCTCCGAACTGATCCAGCTTGTGCGCGCCGATCCCTCGGATGCCAGACAGCTCCTCACGCGACCGCGGCTTGTAGCGCGCGAGCTCACGAAGCGTCGCGTCGTTGAAGATCACGAAGGCGGGAACTCCTCGGTCCTGTGCGAGCTCGCGCCGCATGGTGCGCAACATCTCGAAGACGTCCTGATCGACTCCCTCCCATGACGCGACATCGGCCTTCGACCTGCGCGTGCGACGACGTTTGGGAGCGGCGAGCTGAACGTCGCGCTCGCCGCGCATGACCTCGAACGACCGCTCGTTGAGATGCAGGGTGGGTCGGTCGCCGCTGGTGCGTTCGAGCACTCCGGCGTCGACCAGCTGGTAGACCCAACTGATGACGTGGGGTTTGGGATGTTCGCTCAACAGACCAAACGTACTGAGCTCGTCGAAGCCGTTGCGGCGCACGTTCTCGGAATCGCTCCCGCGCACCACGTCGACGACGAGCCCAATGCCAAATCGCTGCCCAACTCGGTAGACACAGGACAGGATCTTCTGAGCGATGACGAGGGAGTCGTCGATACCTTCGACCTCGCCGAGGCACACGTCACAGGCACCGCAGTTGTCCTTCTCGAGGCTCTGGCCGAAGTAGCGCACCAGCGCTGCGTGGCGACACGTGAGATTCACGCAGAAGCGCTGCATGTGACGCAGCAGTTCGACCTGAGCGTTGGTGACGTCCTCCGGATCTTCCGCATCTTGCGCGCTCATGCGAATGAGGCGATCCCACTTGAGCCCGTCCTGACCCGAATGCAGCAGGATGCACTCAGCCTCGAGCCCATCGCGGCCGGCACGCCCCGTCTCCTGCTGATAGGCCTCGATCGACTTGGGCATGGCCGCGTGGATGATGCAGCGGACGTTGCTGCGATCGATTCCCATGCCGAAAGCCACGGTTGCCACGACGACGTCTATGGTCTCCGCCGAAAAGGCGTCGTGCACCTCATGTCGCTCTTCCGACGAGAGGCCCGCGTGATAGGCCGCCGCCTTGACGCCGCTGCTCACGAGCGCGGCGGCCAGCTCTTCGGTCTCCTTGCGCGTGATGCAGTAGACGATCGATGCCTCGTTCTCGTGGCGCTTCAGGATCTCGCGCACCTGGGCCGCAGCGCCGTCGCGCGGCTGAACCCGGTAGACCAGATTGGGCCGATCGAACGATCCCACCAGCACCTCTGGGTCTCTCAGGTGGAGCTGCGAGATGATGTCGTCACGGACCCGGGGCGTGGCCGTCGCCGTACACGCGTGAAACGGCACGTCGAAACGATCACGCAGCACCGCGAGCATCCGATACTCGGGCCTGAAGTCGTGCCCCCACTGACTGATGCAGTGCGCTTCGTCAATGGTGAACGAGCCGACGCCAACCCGCTCGAGCCATTCGAGGAATCGCGGTTGCACGAGCCGTTCGGGCGACACGAAGAGGAGATGCAGCAGCCCTCGCTCGACGTCTTCCGCCACGTCGCGACGCTCAGGCCCGCTCTGCCCGCTGTGCACGGCTGCCGCCGGCACGCCAGACTGGCGCAAGCCGTCGACCTGGTCTTTCATGAGCGAGATCAGCGGCGAGACCACCACCGACAGACGCTGCCGCACCAGCGCAGGCACCTGGTAGGTCAGCGACTTTCCTCCGCCCGTCGGGAGAACGAGCAACGAGTCACGCTCAGCGAGCGCGGCTTCGATGGCCTCCGCTTGCAGCGGCCTCAGCTCGTCGAAGCCCCAGTGCTTCTTGACGACATCGAGAACACGAGGATCAGGGCTCGGCGGCATGCTCGCGAGAATACCCGCTTTCTCGCGCGCGCCAGATCACGCAGTGGTGTCGAAGAACGACAACTCCGAAAGCGCTCTCTGGGGGCTGACTACCAACCCGAGTCCTGGGCCCCGCCGACCTGCAACCCTGGCGGCGGAGCTCGCAGAACTCGCCGACGTCAGGCGGCGAAACGGCGAATCGACACGACCGAAGCCGCCGCCAAGAGAAGGATCAGCAGGGCCAGCCCCATTCCCGACACCGTCGGCACCTCGAGAGTGGTGGGAGCCGTCGTGAACCGGCGACACGAGTTGGCTGGCAGTGCCGTGAAGTCTGCAATGCCACCTGCGAGGAACGGAGCGCCTGCGGCCGGGGTGGCGCCAGGCATGGCGCGCGTGTCGTCTTCCAGGCCGACTGCGATGTTGTCGTCCACGGACGTTAGATTCCCCCAGCGAATCTCGACGTCACCCGCCGGAAACAGCTCGACCTGCGCCTCGACGTTGCCATCATCGCTGAAGAAAACGACGTTGGAGTACTCGATGATGAACGAGTTGCCCGTGTCGAGCGCGAAGATGGTGCCGCCAGACGACGGATTCAGGTCCTCCTGGGCAACAGCGATGCGCGGTTCTGTGTAGGCACCACCCACCTCGACCGGATCGGGGGTACAACAGTTGTTGTCGGTGTCCGTGCTGTCGATATTGATCTGCCCGTTGCTGCTCACCTGCACCGCGTTGATCGGGGTGTCGTAGAACCAGCTGAAGCTGAAAGGAAGATTGACCAACTCGGTGCAATCGTCACAGCCAGAGACGGTTGCGAGAGTCATCACGCCCGGAGCGCCCGAGATCGAGCTGAAGTCGCCACACGACTCAGAGGACACATACGGCGTCGTGCCCATTCCTCCACCACCGCCGAGGACCAAGGGAGGTTCACCCTCCAGGCCGAGTTCTCTCGGATCCTTCACGGCACTGGCGTCGGACACCGAGGCGCCCTGTGCTTCAGTAGCCACTGGGGCCAGCACCACAAACAGGCCAGCCAGAAGCAGTGACGTGCTGCCTTTCATACTCGAACCTCCTTAGATTGTTGGCGTACAACGACCTTAGCACTGAGCACCGAACGGTTTGCCCAGCTCCGTGCACCAGCAGGACAGAGTGCTAGCGCAATCCCCCTCAGCGTTGCGGAGGCCCCTATGGATCCACTCAGCTTTGATCGCGGCCCACTACTGAAAGTCGCGCGGGATCGTCTCGTCCCACTCCTTCTGACGGACGAGCTCGCCGTCGATCCGGAGCCGACGAGTGACGGTCAATCTGAAGTCGTCGACATCGCTGCGCAGGTCCAGATCCTGCTCGAAACGAAGAGTTCGATCCGCGAGCTCCTGGGTCAACGAGTAGACGCCCTGGACCGACGTTGCCGCGGGGTTGCGGTCGGAAGTGCGGTGCTCGATGCGCTCTTCGAAGCGCTCCACCCCCCAGGGATAGCGGCTACCACCGGAGTTCGTCGCCACACCAAAAGCCTCGCCGGTCAGCGGGTCACGCTCGACGGACTGGATCTCACCGTAGCCCGTGACGTTGCCGGCATCCAGGGTTTCGTACCCCGGCAGGTTTGGGCCCGGCGTCGGCTCCTCGAAGCGCGGCGAAGGCCGGTCCTCCGGAGGCACGACCGGCAGGACGACGCGCGCACCACGGCTTGCGCCCAACTCCAAAGTGGTGGTCATCGGGAATGGGGTCGGCCACAGCATGGGCCACTGGCTGTTGCTGATGGCGAGCCGTATGCGATGGCCAGGTCGAAAGACCCAGGACGTGAACTGCATCTCGAGATCGAGATCGATCCGCTCACCCGGAGTGAGATCGGAAGGCTCGCGCGCTGATCTGCGATGGGTTCCGTTGAAGGCGGCACCGGTGACGAGCGTGACCTGACCGTCGGGCGACACGTCCGACAACCGCGCGACCCAGTTGGCTCGAGTCGCATCTGCGCTCACGGGCAGTTGCACGTCCACGAATCCGAGGATTTCGAGCGGCTCCTCTAGCGGGGCGCTGTCATAGACCAGTGACGCATCGTCCATCGGCTGCTGATCGGGCGCGATCCCGCCCCACCACATGACCGGCCCCCCGCCTTCGAGCCCGATCGACGCTTTGTAGTCGAGGTGATGAGTGCCAGGTGAGCTCGGCTCACCTCGAAGCGTGTTGTCGGCATGAGCGAAGAAGACCTGCTCTCTGCCACGCTCGAGAGGCCAACCGTCCTCCCACCGCCAACCGCCCGCTACATCTTCGATCTCGGCATCCGGCGGGTGCCAGTCACGGACGAACACGGCAAGCGCCGGCTCGTCCAGGATGCCGGTATCTTCGTCCTTGAGCCAGTGGTCGAACCAACGAACCGCTTCATGCCGCCACTCGATCGAGCGACCAGGCCACGCGTTGTGCGGGAAGACGTGATCCCACGGTCCGATCATGGCTTTGACTGGAGCGTCGACCTGCTCGAGCATCCGCGGTAGCGAGTTGCGATAGCCGTCGTACCAGCCACCGATGTGAAAGCCCGGTATGCGAATCTCGTCGTAGCGGCCGCGAGCCGAAGCGCGATCCCAGAACGGCCCGTCCCGCTGGTGCCGCAGGTAGGTGAAGACGCTGGGCTCCACCTCGAAGCGCTCTTGCGCCCACCTCTCGTCGACAACGAAGTCTGGCGCGCCTGGCAGAGAGTTGTAGAGGTCGTGACTCATCATCCATGAGTCGGTGTGCAGGATTCCGTCGATGTAGTGAACATCTTCCTGGTACAGCTCCTCGGTGGCCATGAGTGCGACAAATGCCTCCAGTGCTGGCGGTTGACGCAGCGCCATCTGGATTGCATTGAAGCCGCCCCAGGAAATGCCGAACATCCCGACCTTGCCGGACGACCACGGCTGCCGCGACAACCAGTCGACGACGACCTCCCCGTCGTCGAGCTCGATGTCCGAATACTCGTACGGAATCGTGCGACCTTCGCTGTTGCCAGTACCCCGAATGTCGACGCGAGCCACGACATACCCGCGCTCCACGAAGTACGAGTACAACGAGTGGTTCCTGGAACGCGATTCACTCTTTCGATAGGGCAGGTACTCCAGGAGCACGGGGAAACGCTCACCAGCTCGACCACCCTCGGGCATGAAGAGATCGGCAGCGAGACGCACACCATCGGGCATCTCCAACCAAGCCTGTTCGACAGCCAACGAGTCTCTCGGCTCCTGCAGCACCCCTTCTTCGGCACAGCCGATGATCGCGAGCACCAAGAGCCCTCTCACTACAGAGCCGAATGCCGTGGAACACATCATCGAAGGCGGCGGCCACTCTGCTGGTACCTGATCACGGAGCGACCATCATGCAGCAGGTGGTCGCAGCCAGATGAGCAAGACCTACCAGACCAGATAGGAGACCTTGAAGAAGACCTGCTCACCGTCTTTTCTCAGTCGATTGATCAACCGCGGGTCCCTCCGATCTCGAGGATCGATGAGATCGCGGTCCTCGAACAGGCTCTCTCGATTCTGGGTGTAGCCGAGGAAAATCGCCGTCCACGGATTGAAACGATAGGCCAACAGGATGTCCGCGCTGAGCTCTTCCTCGAAGTCTTCTCCGGTCAGCACAGGGTCGGCGCTCGTCTCCTCCCACTGCAGGATCATTCGGACTGAGAAGGGCAGGGAGACCTGCCAGTTCCAGCGACTGCTGATGATCCAGTCTTCCAGGAGATCCCGCCCCTCCGGTCGATCTTTGAGCTTGGTGTAGAAGACGCTGTTGTTGATTCGCAGCGCCGTGATCGGCCGCAGGTCGATCGAAAGCTCAGCCGAAAACTCGTCGGCAAGCTCGGGGGCCCGGCCCTCCGGGTTCTCGAAGTTGATCGCCTTTGCCCAAGCAAACTCGGCCTCGACCTCGAGCAAAGAGGAGGGATTTGTTGCGACCTCGAAGGACCATTCCTCTGTGTCGAACTCCAACAGTCGATCGACCCCATCGGCGTCTCCAGGCCTCAGGCGCTCCTGGCCAGCCTGGTACTCGATCTCGACCTCCGTGTTGTTCTGCCACTCGGCTTCCATGCTGACCAGGGCAAACCGATCGAGCCAAAGTCCCTGCTGATCGGTTCGATACTCGACGAAGGTCTGCGGACCCCATCGCACGAGGCGGTCCCCGTTGGGCCGGAAGGCCCAGCTCATGAACGTGTTCGCTTCGCGAATGTCGCGTCGCCTCACAAATCCGAGATCGCTATCGAAATCTTCATCGATACTCGAGAGGTTCGTAAAGATCGTGAAGAAGCGGCTCTGACGCCTCAGCTCGGCATCGAAGGCAGTGCCTTGGAGGTCCGGTTCGCCTGTCGACTTGGTGGAGCTACGAGCCAGCTGGGCTTCGGCCACCCACCTCGGGTTGAGACGGAAGCGTCCATCGACGGCAGCCACCTGATTGCTGTCGTCGCCAAAATCACGATGGGTGTAGAGCAGTCCCAGTCGAGACTGCGCTCCCAGATCTCGCTGTATGCGAGCGATGCCGACGTAAGCACGATCGTCAGCCCCTTCTCCGGATCTGATACGCCGCCCCGGTGCCTCGTCGTCGGTGATCAGAGCGCCCAGTCCATACTTGCCGAGCTTCCCCGTCAAACGCAGCCCCGCGCTCGGGTCCTGAATGCGCCGGGTGAACACCAGGTTGATGGGTGTCTCGAAGAAGTCAGCGTTCTCCAAGAAGAAGGGTCGCCGCTCCGGAAAGAACACCTCGAATCGCTGATTGACCGTGACTTGAGGTTGATCGGACTCCACCTGGCTGAAGTCCGGATTGACCGTCGCATCGAGTACGAGCCGGTCGCCAAAAACCGCCTTGAGATCAGCGCCGAGATCGAAGTCTCCACCCTGGCTTTCGAGCCGCTCAGCCCCGTTTTCGTCCTCCTCGAGAACCGAAAGCTCACGAAAGGTACCGAACGGGATGGCCTGATAGGTGATCGATCTCGTCTTCGCACTGACGCCGCGTAAGACAGCTGCCTGGTCCATATAACCCGCCAAAGCACTGGACACCCACGGCCAGGTGAGCTCCTCGTCGACATCGCGAGGCCGATCTCGTTCGATCACGATCCCCCAGTCCTGGTCCGACTCCGGCGAAAACCGCAGACTCTTGAAGGGAATCGCCATCGAAACGGCAAAACCCCAACTCGTGATCCGTCCGCGAGACTGAAACACCGCCTCGAACGAGTCGTCTTGTCCTTGGCCCTCGGTGAAGGAGGCGTCACGCTGCACTCCCAGTGCATTCGTCGCAAAGACGTACGCCCGCCTCTGATCGCCGAACGTGTCGAGGCGGATCGTGATGCGATCGTCGGATCGCAGACTGTCACGGGGCGAGAGGTGCGCTCGAATCGTCTCGGGCTCCGGATCGTACGCACGGGCAAAGACATGAAAGTGAGTGTCCGTGTAGCCGAGAAACACCTCGGTCCGTGCGCTGGGCGGCGCCCCGTCATTCGGCTCGCGCTGGGTAAAGCCAGTGACCTTGGCCAGTCCCGTAGCGGCCGCCGTGGAGAGTTCGTCAGCAAGAAACGCGTCGAACTCGGGAACGGTCTCGAGTCGACTCACCTCGACGACCGGGCGCTCACGAGTCGGCGCTGGAGTCTCCTGCTGAGCTATCAAAGACAGAGGAGCTGAAACGAGCCAGGCAACAGTCCCAAGCAGCCAAAATCGAGGGGCGAGTCGGAAAAACATCGTGGGGTGGACGCTCTGTAGGGCTGCGCTGTTTCAGACTTCCAAAGCGCAGGGAATTCTTGGATGTCGAGCCAACTCGACCACACAGCAAATTGGCGAGACCACTTCTACCAGATCACGACACGTCAACGCCTCGGCAGCTGCCGTAAACGCTGCAGCCCAGAAGCGTGCGCGCCGCGCACGATCGTCAACCCGCCACAAGAAGAGCGACGTCGCGGTCTATCGGCCCAGACAAGCCACAACGAGGAAGGGCAGCGAGCGCTCAACTACCAACGCCGCACCCAAGGCAATGTATCCACTCAGCTGGAGAAGGGACTCGCAACCGAGTGTGCTTCGCGGAAAGCGAAGGGCGCGAGCTGCCTGCCTCAGGGGCGACGAGCGCAGCGACGTCGCGCTCCAGCGCCACTCCTCGAACGAATCTCCGACAGGACGAGCGAGAGCGAGGAATGTCAGCGAGCGCCTAGCTACCAACGCCGTTCCCTGAGGCTATGTGCCCCTCAGCTGGAGAAGGGATTCGCCACCGAGCGTGCTTCGCGAAAGCGAAGGGCGCGAGCT